>DATLZG010000053.1:0-4298 GCA_035574095.1 Burkholderiaceae bacterium
GTGATCGCGGTCGACCACGAAGGCGGGCGCGTGCAGCGGTTCCGCGCCGGCTTCACGCCGGTTCCGCCGATGGCCGAGCTGGGCCGCTTGTGGGACCGCGACGTGCTCGGCGCCTGCCGGACCGCGGTTTCGTGCGGCTATGTGATCGGCGCGGAGCTGCGCGCGCACGGCGTTGACCTCGCTTTCGCGCCGGTGCTCGACCTGGATTGGGGCCGCAGCGAAGTGATCGGCGATCGCGCGCTGCACGCCGATGCGCGCGTCGTGACGATGCTGGCGAATCACCTGTGCCACGGCCTGGCGCTGGCCGGCATGGCCAACTGCGGCAAGCATTTCCCCGGCCACGGCTGGCCGCGGGCGGACTCGCATCACGCGGTGCCGCGCGACGAGCGGCCGCTAGAGCAGATCCTGGCCGCCGACGCGGCGCCTTACCGCTGGCTCGGCGTGGCGCTGGCGAGCGTGATGCCGGCGCACGTCGTCTACGAGCAGGTCGATTCCTTGCCGGCTGGTTTTTCCCGCCGCTGGATCGAGGACATTTTGCGCGGGCAGTTGGGATTTACCGGCGCGGTGTTCAGCGACGACCTGTCGATGGCGGGCGCGCGCGTCGCCGGCGGCGTGCTCGAAAGCGCACAAGCGGCGATCGAAGCCGGCTGCGATTTCGTCCTCGTTTGCAACGATGCAGCGTCCGCCGAGCGCGTGCTCGACGGGCTGCATTGGCGCCGCACGCCCGAGTTCGAGCAGCGTCTGCAGCGTATCGTCGCCCGCGGTCGCGCACCGACGCCGGACGAACTACGGACCGCGGCCGCCTATCGCAGTGCGCGCGCCGACGTCGAGGCATGGCGCGCGAGCGTGGACACTAGGCCCGCTCCACGTAGCTCCCGTCGTCGGTCTTGACGCGGATCTTCTCGCCGGCGCTGATGAACGGCGGCACCTGCACGGTAATGCCGGTTTCGAGCTTCGCCGGCTTGAACGTGGTCGTAGCGGTGGCGTTCTTGATTGCGGGTTCCGTCTCCACGACTTCCAGCACGACGGTCGCCGGCAACTGCACGCCGATGATGCGGCCGTTGTGGAAGTTGATCTCGACTTCCATGTTCGGCAACAGGTAGCCGGTCTGGCCTTCGAGGTAGTCGGCCGGCAGCGAGACTTGCTCGTAGGTTTCGTTGTCCATGAACACGTAGTCGTCGCCTTGCTGGTACGAATAGGTCATCGCCCGCTTGTCGATGTACGGGCGTTCGACTTTCTCGTCGGTGGACAGCCGCTCGTTGCGCTTCTGCCCGCTCTCGATGTCCTTCATCTCGAGCTGCATGTACGCTCCGCCGCGGCCGCCGACATGCACGTGGTACGACTTCAGCACGCGCCACAGGCGTTTGTCCCATTCGATCAGGTTGCCGGCGCGAATTTCGGTGGCGATGATTTTGGCCATTGGGGTTCCAGCGGCGACGGGACGCGGGCACACCCTGCGCCCTCGTAAAATCCCGCCGCTCATTCGTTGCAGACGAAACGCGCGATTATAGGGACGCGCACGCCGGTAGCCGTGCCGATGGAATCCTCAGCCCCAGCCGCCTTCGACCCGAAAGCGGTCGTCGATGGTCTGCCGCACCTGCCCGGCGTGTATCGCATGCTGGCGGCCGACGGTACGGTGCTGTACGTCGGCAAGGCACGCGACCTCAAAAAGCGGGTCGCGTCGTACTTCAACAAGGTCGTCGGGCCGCGCATCGGGCTGATGCTGCAGCAGGTAGCCGCGATCGAGACCACCGTCACGCGCTCGGAGGCCGAGGCGCTGCTGCTCGAGAACAATCTGATCAAGGCCCATGCGCCGCGCTACAACATCCTGTTCCGCGACGACAAGTCGTACCCGTACCTGAAGTTCACCGACCACGCGTTTCCGCGCATCGCGTACTACCGCGGCGCGACCGACAAGCGGGCGCGCTACTTCGGGCCGTTTCCGAACGCGTGGGCGGTGAAGGACAGCATCCGCGAACTGCAGAAGGTTTTTCGCCTGCGCACCTGCGACGACACGGCCTTCGCGCATCGCACGCGCCCCTGCCTGCTGTACCAGATTCAACGGTGCAGCGGGCCGTGCGTAGGGCTGATCGATGTCGACGCCTACGCACAGGATGTCGATCGCGCGCTGCGTTTTCTGCGCGGCCAGTCGCGTGAGGTCATCGCGGAGCTTCAGGCGCGCATGCACGCGCTGGCGGCCGAGCTGAAGTTCGAGCAGGCGGCCGTCGTGCGCGATCAGCTCGGGGCGCTGGCGCGGGTTCTGCACCAGCAGGCGGTGGAGACCGCCGGCGACACCGATGCGGACGTGATCGCGGTCGCGACCGAGCGCGGTCAGGCTTGCGTCAACCTGGCGCTGGTACGGGGCGGCCGCCATCTGGGCGACCGGGCCTATTTTCCGACCCGGGCGGACCAGGAGAGCGATCCCGCCGAGGTGCTCGACGCTTTCGTCTCGCAGCACTATGTGGATCAGCCTTGCCCCGGACTGCTGATCGTCAACGTCGCGGTCGACACCGAGGAACTGCGGCAGACGCTCGCCGGCGCCGGCGGCGCGCCGCAGGTCCTGCGCGCGGGCGATGCGGGGCTGAAGGGCGAGCGCCGACGCTGGCTCGAGATGGCGGAAACGAACGCGCGGATCGCGCTGGCGCGCCGCTTGGCGGAGGAGGGCTCGCAGCAGGCGCGCACGCGCGCATTGATCGAAACGCTTGGACTGGAGGTGCCCGACGGCGACCCGGCGGCGCTGCGCGTCGAGTGCTTCGACGTCAGCCACACGATGGGGGAGGCGACGCAGGCGGCCTGCGTGGTGTACGAGAACCACGCGCTGCGTTCGAGCCAGTATCGTCGTTTCAACATCGACGGCATCACCGGCGGCGACGACTACGCTGCCTTGCGGCAGGCCCTGACGCGTCGTTACGCGCCGGTGGCGCGCGGTGAAGGCCCGCTGCCGCAACTCGTCCTGATCGACGGCGGCGCCGGGCAGGTGGAGGTCGCGCGTCAGGTATTCGAGGAATTGGGTCTGGACGCGGCGCTGCTGGTCGGCGTCGCCAAAGGCGAAGAGCGCAAGTTCGGGCTCGAGGAACTGGTGTTCGCCGACGGCCGGCCGCCGCTGCGGCTGGGGCGCGACTCGCAGGCGCTGCTGCTGATCGCACAGATCCGCGATGAAGCGCACCGTTTCGCCATTACCGGCATGCGCGCGCGGCGCGCCCGCGCACGCAAGACGTCGCAACTGGAAGAGCTGGAGGGCATCGGGCCGAAGCGGCGGCAGAAGCTGCTCGCGCACTTCGGCGGGCTGCGGGGGTTGCAGGCCGCATCGGTCGAGGACATCGCCCGCGTCGAAGGCCTTTCGCGTAATCTCGCGGCGCGCATCTATGCCCGCCTGCACGGACAAGCGGTGCCGACCGAAAATGCCTCTTAACGCACCGATGATCCTGACCTGGGCGCGGATCGCGATGATCCCGCTCGTCGTCGGCGTCTTCTACCTGCCGGAGGCGTGGCTGTCGCTGCCGTGGAAGAACACGACCGCGTGCGCCTTGTTCGTCGTCGCCGCGCTGACCGACGCGTTCGACGGTTACGTCGCCCGCAAGTACGGCCTGATCACGAAGCTCGGCGCGTTTCTCGACCCGGTCGCCGACAAGTTGATGGTGTGCGCGGCGCTGATCGTGCTGCTGGCACTGGATCGCGTCGGCGCGTTCGTCGCGCTGGTGATCATCGGGCGGGAGATCGCCATCTCCGCGCTGCGCGAATGGATGGCGCAAATCGGCGCGCACGCGAGCGTCGCGGTCAGCTCGCTCGGCAAGTTAAAGACCGTGGCGCAGATGGTCGCGATCCCGATGCTGCTGTTCCACGATCGCCTGTTCGGCGTGATCGACATCGGCCAGATCGGAACCCTGCTGATCTACCTGGCGGCGGTGCTTACCGTGTACTCGATGCTGTACTACCTGAGGATGGCGTGGCCGCACTTGGCGCAGCGAAGCGGCGCCGGCTGACGAACTCGTTTTGACAGCCCGATGTCGGCCGATATAATTCGCCGGCGTTGCGGGAATAGCTCAGTTGGTAGAGCGCAACCTTGCCAAGGTTGAGGTCGCGAGTTCGAGACTCGTTTCCCGCTCCACGAATTCGAGGGGAAGTCGCAACGGCTTCCCCTTTTTGTTCCGCCATCGACGACTACAATGCGTGCGGCACGGCGGGGTGGCAGAGTGGCCATGCAGCGGACTGCAAATCCGTGTACGCCGGTTCGATTCCGACCCCCGCCTCCAGTCTTCACCCCGCCTGTGTCTCGTCCCGCTCGATGTCCCGATCGC
>DATLZG010000054.1:0-4208 GCA_035574095.1 Burkholderiaceae bacterium
AACTGCGCCTCGATGTACCGCTCGCCCAGGCGCGCGCGACGCAGGTGCAGGGCAGCGTAACGTTGGCGAACGCCGACCTGTCGCTGGGGCCGAGCCTGCCGTCGTTTGCGCGCGCCAGCGGCCGCGTCGAGTTCACCGAGCGCGGCTTCAAGCTGGCCGGCGTGACGTCCGGCTTTCTCGGCGGCCAGATCCTGCTCGACGGCGGCACCCGCGCCGACGGCTCGATCGCGATTGCCGGCAGCGGCACCGCCACACCGGTCGGCGTGCGCCGGCTGGTCGATCTCGCGTTCGTGCAGCGCCTGCTCGACCGCGCCGAAGGCACCGCGCGTTACGCCGGCAGCCTGGCGGTGCGCGACGGCCGCACCGAGCTGCGCCTCGAGTCCGATCTGGTCGGGTGGTCGATCGCGGCGCCCGAGCCGCTCGGCAAAGCCGCGGCCGAAGCGCTGCCGGCGCGCTTCGAGATCCTGCCGACCGATGCGCGCTCCGATCGCGTGCGCTTCGCGCTCGGCGATCGGCTCGCGCTGCAGTTCGCGCGCAGCGGGCCGCCCGGGGCGATGCGCGTCGAGCGCGGCGCGATCCGCATCGGCAGCGGCACCGAGGCGGACAGCGCGCTGCCTCAGTCCGGCGTGCGCGCGGTCGTCAATCTGCCGCGGCTGAACGTCGACCGCTGGTCGCCGCTGTTCTCCGGCATCGGCCGCGACGCCGCCGCCGCGAGCGGCGCCGCGAGCGCGCTGCCGGATCTGATCGCCGCCCGCATCGGTGAGCTCGTGATCGCGGGCAAACCGATAGCCAATCTGGTGCTCGGTGCCACGCGCACGCCGGCCGGCGACGACACAGTCTGGCTGGCCAACGTGGTCTCCGACAACGCGACCGGCTCGGTCACCTGGCAGATGCCGCGCGGCGACAGCCCCGGCCGCGTCAGTTCGCGGCTGACGCGGCTGGCGATCGCGGAGGGCAGCCGTACCGAGATCGCCGACGTGCTGGACGCGCCGCCGACCGACGTGCCGGCGTTCGACGTCGTCGTCGACAGCTTCGAGCTGGGCGCGCGCAAGTTCGGCCGCCTCGAACTGGTCGCGCACAACACCGGCGCCGGCGACGGCGCCGCGTGGGAGCTGCAGCGGCTCGAAATCTCGAACCCGGACGCGCGCATGCACGCCACCGGCCGCTGGGCGCGCGAACCCGGCGCGACCGCGCGCACGATGGCGCTCGACCTGGCGCTGGAGTTCGGCGACGCCGGCAAGCTGTTGACGCGGCTCGGCATCGCCGACGCGGTGCGCGGCGGTGAAGGCACGTTGTCGGGTCGCGTGAGCTGGCGCGGCGCGCCGCTGGCGATCGACTATCCGACGCTGGCCGGCCATCTGAAACTCGCCGCCAACAACGGCCAGTTTCTGAAAGCCGACGCCGGCGCCGGGCGGCTGCTGGGCGTGCTGTCGCTGCAGGCGCTGCCGCGGCGCCTGACGCTCGACTTCCGCGACGTGTTCTCGGAAGGCTTCGCGTTCGACGCCATTACCGCCAGCGCCGACATCGCCGGCGGCGTGCTGACGACGCGCGATTTCAAGATGCGCGGCGCCAATGCCACCGTGCTGATGGAGGGCAGCACCGATCTGCGCGCCGAGACGCAGAACCTGCACGTGCTGGTGCTGCCCGAAGTGAACGTGACCTCCGCATCGCTCGTGTATGCTCTTTTGGCCAATCCGGCCATCGGGTTGGGAACGTTCCTGGCGCAGCTTCTGCTGCGCGAGCCGCTCGCGAAAGCGTTTTCGTTCGAGTACGACATCACCGGTTCCTGGCAGGACCCGCAGGTCAAGCGTCGCGAGCGACCGCCCACCGACACCGGCGAACTGAGCCCCGAGTTGCGATGACCACCGCCACCCTTCGCGTTGCCGCCGTGCAGATGGTTTCGAAACCGCAGGTGGACGCCAATCTGCGCGACGCCGAAGCGCTGATCGCGGAGGCCGCCCGCGGCGGCGCGCAGCTCGTCGTGCTGCCCGAGTATTTCTGTCTGATGGGGCTGAGCGACGCCGACAAGGTGGCCGTACGCGAAGCCGACGGCCGCGGGCCGATTCAGCAGTTCCTTGCCGACACGGCGGCGCGCCATCGCATCTGGCTGGTCGGCGGCACCGTGCCGCTGGCAGCCGAGCGGCCCGACCGCGTCAAGAACAGCGTGCTGGTGTACGACCCGCAGGGCCGGCGCATCGCGCGCTACGACAAGATTCATCTTTTCGCCTTTACGCGTGGCGCGGAGTCGTACGACGAAGCGCGCACGATCGCGCCCGGGCGCGAGCTCGCCACCTTCACTGTCGAACCGGCCGGCGGGCCGGCGGTCAAAGTGGGCCTGTCGGTGTGCTACGACCTGCGCTTTCCGGAGCTGTATCGCGCGCTCGGCCCGGTCGACCTGATCCTGGTGCCGGCCGCGTTCACCGCCACCACCGGCCGCGCGCACTGGGAAGTGTTGCTGCGCGCGCGGGCGATCGAAAACCTCGCCTACGTGCTGGCGGCGGCGCAGGGCGGCAAACACGAGAACGGCCGCGCCACGTTCGGCCATTCGATGCTGATCGACCCTTGGGGCCAGGTGCTGGCGCTGCGCGCCGAAGGGCCCGGCGTCGTGCTCGGCGAAATCGATTGCGCGCTGATCGCGCAAGTGCGCACCGATCTGCCGGCGCTGAAGCATCGCGTTTTGTGATCGACGAACCGTTGACCGTCTGCCGATGAAACCGACCGATCCCGCTTTCGATCGCCTGGCCACCGCGCGTTCGCTGCTGCTCGAGCCGTACGGGCTGGACGAGGCGAAGGTTGCACGCGCGCTGGACGAGATCTTCGAACATCGGGCCGATTTCGCCGACCTCTATTTCCAGTACACGCGCAGCGAGTCGTATTCGCTCGAAGAAGGCATCGTCAAGAGCGGCAGCTACGGCATCGAGCAAGGCGTTGGCGTGCGCGCAGTGGTCGGCGACAAGACCGCGTTCTCCTACTCGGACGACATCTCCGAGAGTGCGCTGCTGGAAGCGGCACGCACCGTGCGCTCGATCGCGCGCGCCGGCGGCGGCAGCGTCAAGCTGGAGCGGCCGCTCGCGGCGCGGCCGCAGCCGCAGTTGTACCCCGCCACCGACCCGGTGGCATCGCTCGACGCCGCCGCGAAAGTGAAGCTGCTGGAACGCATCGAGGCGCTGTGCCGCGCGCGCGATGCCCGCGTCAAGCAGGTGATGGCGAGCGTTGCCGGCGAATACGACGTGGTGCTGATCGCGCGCAGCGAGCGCCGCGGCGGCGGCGTGCTGGCGGCGGACGTGCGCCCGCTGGTGCGCGTGTCGGTCACCGTGATCGTGGAAGAGAACGGGCGGCGCGAGCAAGGCTATTCCGGCGGCGGCGCGCGACGCGACCTCGCCTATTTCACCGACGAGCGGCTCGCCGAGTACGCCAAGACCGCGGTCGACATGGCGCTGACCAACCTGGCCGCGCGGCCGGCACCGGCCGGGGTGATGACGGTCGTGCTCGGGCCCGGCTGGCCCGGCATCCTACTGCACGAAGCGGTCGGCCACGGGCTGGAAGGCGACTTCAACCGCAAGGGCTCGAGCGCGTTTTCCGGCCGCATCGGCCACCGCGTCGCCGCGCCCGGCGTCACGGTGATCGACGACGGCACGCTTCCCGAGCGGCGCGGCTCGCTGGCGATCGACGACGAGGGCAACCCGACCCAGCGCACTGTGTTGATCGAAGACGGTGTGCTGAAGGGCTACATGCAGGACATGCTGAACGCGCGGTTGATGAAGGTGGGCGTCACCGGCAACGGCCGGCGCGAATCCTTTGCCGCATTGCCGATGCCGCGTATGACCAACACCTACATGCTGGGCGGCCGCCACGATCCGGAAGAAATCGTGCGCTCGGTGAAAAAGGGCGTGTACGCGTCGAACTTCGGCGGCGGCCAGGTGGACATCACCAACGGCAAGTTCGTGTTCAGCATGGCCGAGGCCTATCTGATCGAAGACGGCAAGATCACCGCCCCGCTGAAAGGTGCGACGCTGATCGGCAACGGGCCGGACGCGCTGACGCGCGTGACGATGATCGGCAACGACATGCGGCTCGATCCCGGCATCGGCACCTGCGGCAAAGACGGGCAGAGCGTGCCGGTCGGCGTCGGCCAGCCGACGCTGCGCATCGAAGGGCTGACGGTCGGCGGCACCGCGTAACGCGGGCCGCCGCGCGCGCGCCGGGTT
>DATLZG010000055.1:0-4729 GCA_035574095.1 Burkholderiaceae bacterium
GAACGCAAGCATGCGCAGCAACGTCATCGTGAAACCGGCGTATTCGTCGGGCGCCAGCGCCAGGTCGTTGCGGCCGTGCAGCGCGATCTGGTAGTAGACCTGCACTTCCTCCGGCGCGAACGCGGCCGCGAAACGCCGCACGGCGGCGGCGTGCTCCAGATCTTCGCCGATCGCTTCCGGCACCCGTTGCGCGAGCGCGATCCGGTGCAGCAGGCTGCCCAGATCGCGCAGCGCCTGCGCGAACGAATAGCCGCGCGCCGCCATCTCGTCGGCGATCGCCAACATGCGCGGCGCGTCGCGTGCGGCGAGCGCGTCGAGCAGCTGCACCAATGCCTCGGTGTCGATCGCGCCGAGCATGCGGCGCACGGACTCGAGCGTCACCGCGCCGGCGCCGTACGCGATCGCCTGGTCGAGCAGACTCAACGCGTCGCGCAAGCTGCCGCGCGCGGCCTGCGCCAGCAGACGCAGCGCTGCCGGTTCCGCGGGCACTTGTTCGGCCGCCGCGATCTCGGTCAGCCGCGCGGCGATCGTCGCCGGCGCCATCTGCTTCAGATTGAACTGCAGGCAGCGGCTGAGCACCGTGACCGGCACCTTCTGCGGATCGGTGGTGGCGAGGATGAACTTCAGGTACGCGGGCGGCTCCTCCAGCGTCTTCAGCATCGCATTGAACGCGTGCCCCGAGAGCTGGTGCACCTCGTCGATCATGTACACCTTGAAGCGCGCGCTGCTGGGGGCGTACACGGCGCGCTCGAGCAACGCGTCCATCTCCTCGACCTTGCGGTTGCTGGCGGCGTCCATCTCGACGTAGTCGACGAAGCGGCCGGCGTCGATCGCCTCGCACACGGCGCAGGCGTTGCACGGCTTGGCGGTGATGCCGCCGCGGCCGTCCGGCCCGACGCAGTTCAGCGCCTTGGCCAGAATGCGCGCGAGCGTGGTCTTGCCCACGCCGCGCGTGCCGGTGAACAGATACGCGTGATGCAGCCGCTGCTGCTCGAGCGCGTTTCTGAGCGCGGTGACGACGT
This sequence comes from Burkholderiaceae bacterium, assembly GCA_035574095.1. Classification (GTDB taxonomy): domain Bacteria; phylum Pseudomonadota; class Gammaproteobacteria; order Burkholderiales; family Burkholderiaceae_F; genus JAKANT01. The sequence continues at coordinate 1,023 of DATLZG010000055.1, forward strand.
GCTCCTGCCCGACGATCGATTCCAGATCGCGCGGGCGCCATTTGCGGGCGAGGACTTGATAGGACATCGGGCAGCGAAGGCGGCGAATCAGTCTAGCGAGTCGGACGCGGCCAAGCGGGCGAGCGCGTCGCCGGTCAGGCGACAGATGCGCCAGTCCGGCAGCACTTCGGCGCCGAGGGCGCGGTAGAAGTCGATCGCCGGCCGGTTCCAGTCGAGCACCGCCCACTCGAAGCGGCCGCAACCGCGCTCGACCGCCAGTTGCGCGAGACGCCGCATCAGCGCCTTGCCGTAGCCCTTGCCGCGCGCCGCGGGCTCGACGAACAGGTCTTCCAGATACAGACCGCGCCGCGCCAGGAAGGTCGAGAAGTTGTGGAAAAAGAGCGCGAAGCCCACCGGCTGCGCGCCTTCCCAGCCGAGCAGGCATTCGATCACCGGCCGCGCGCCGAACAGCTCGGCGCGCAGCTGCGCTTCGCTGCCGCACACCAGGTGCGTCAGCTTCTCGTACTCGGCCAGTGCGCGGATCAGCCGGAAGACGTGCGGCACGTCCTGCGGCCGCGCGGGTTCGATGCGAAACATGCCGTGCAGAAAATGCTCTGTCGTGCGCTCGAAGCTGCGGAGGAGGTTCAGCAGGGCGCCCAGCCCGCGTGCCTTCGATGATGCGAGCCGCGCTCGCCTGCCTGCCCAGGCGGAGAGGCGAGCCTTGTCCTCGGCACTGCCGGCACTCCGCTATGGCTGCTTCGTTCCCGACCTGACCAGGTTCACGGCGCCTGCATGCGAGGGGGCCCGCCGGCGCGAATGGTATCAGCCGGATTCGCCTTCGAACTTCCGCCGCACGCGGCCGGCGGCGAGCATCCACAGTACCGCCGCCGCCAGCAATCCCAACACGAGCAGGAACGTCGCGCGGTACGCCGCCGCTGCGGTCCAGCCGACCGACTGCAGCGCATCGACCAGCACGCCCATGCCCCACTGCAGTCCGAACGCGCCGCTGAACGCGGCCAGGTTCATCGCCGTGTTCGCGCGTCCGGAAAGCGCCAGCGGGAGCGACTTGGCGACGATCGCGTACGCGATATTGCAAAGCGGATACAGGAACGCGAGCAGCGCCCACAGCCACGGCTGGCCGTCGGCGGCCAGCAAATTGATGGCGGCGAACACGAGCACGAACACAATGCCCACTGTGTGCACGACCGCCGCCTCGCTCACCCCGCGCTGCAGGAGCGGCGTCATCGCGAATCCCATGAACAGACAGCCGGCGACCATCGCACCGTTCAGCAGCGTCAGTTCGCGCGCGATCTGCGCCCGGTTGAGCCCCTCGATCTCGGCCAGCCAGCGCGACACCCACAGTCCCTGAATCGCCATGAAGCCGCCGATCGCCATCGTCACCATCGGCGCGTAGCGCCAGAACGTGCGATCGGTCAGCACGCGCCGGACCCCGGCCACCTGCTCGGCCCAGCCTTGCCCCTGCGCCGGGCGCGGCCGCTCCGGCACCGCAAGCCAGATGGCCAGCGCCACCAGCAGCGTCGCCAAAGCCAGCGCGACCGTCACGCCGCGCCAGCCAGCCACGCCGATCGCCGCCTCCAGCGGCTGCGAGGCGAACAACGCCCCCAGACCGCCAGCCGACATGATCCAGCCGATCAGCGCCGCCTGCCGGTCGGGCGCAAACGATTCGTTGAACGCTTTGAACGCGGCCATCAGGCAGGCGGACACGCCCAACCCGATCAGCGCCCGCCCCCACGCCAGGCCCGCGATCCCGTCGGCCAGCGCGAACAGCACCGCACCGCAAGCCGCGATCAGCAGCAGGCCGGCTTCGACCCGGCGCGGTCCGAAGCGATCGAGCAGCATGCCGAGCGGCACCTGCGCGGCGCCGAACGCGAGAAAGTACGTGCTGGTGAGCAGTCCGAGCGCGTGATCCGGCAGCGCCAGTTCGCCGGCCAGCACCGGCCCGATCACCGCATTGGACGTGCGGTACAGGTACGACAGCAGATAGCCCGCCGCGAACGGCAGGAAAAGGCGCAGCCACAACGCGCGGGTGGACAAGTCCGTCACCGCTGCTCCGCCGCGGGCTGCGGTTGCGCGGAACCGGATTCGACCTCGACTTCGAGCAGCGCGCCATCGGCCGTCACCAGCGCCGCCCGCACCGGCTTGTCGTCGCGAATCGCGCGCAGCACCCGCGCGTAGCGCCTGACCTGGGCCTCGTAGTGCGGTCGCTCGGCGGCGGTGACGCGCCACTTGAAGTCGAGGATCCACAGCGCGTCGTCGAACTCGACCAGGCGGTCGACGCGCAGCAACTCGCCCTCGGCGCTGATCAGCTCGAGTTCCGCTTCGCCGGCGGCGAAAAACTGCGGCTGCGCGGTGCGCACGCGCGCGGCGGCGGCGGCGACCTCGCGCATCTGCGCCGGTGTCAGCGCGTGGGCGCGCGCGATCGCTTCGAGCGCGGCGTCCTCGCCCAGTTCGAGCAGCGCGTGCCAAGCGCGTCCCAATCGCAACGCTTCCGACTCGGGCGCGGCGGCGACCCGGCCCCCGGTCGCCAGCGGCGGTGGCAGGAAGTCGAGCACCGTGCGTTGCGGCGGCGAAGCCGGCTCGCCGTGCGCTGCCGCCGGTGCGACCGACAGGTCCCGCGCCGCCCGCAGCCGCGCATACCACGTGTCGTCGCCGGCGCGGCTGGAATCGACGCCGGAAACGATCAGGACCTGTTTGGCGCGTGTGGCGGCGACATACAGCAGGTTCCAGTCCTCCTGCGCGCGCAGTCGTTCTTCGTCGTCGAACCAACGCGCGCGCGCCGCGTCGCGCGCCGCTTTGCCGCGCCCCACCAGCGACACGTGCTGCGGCGCTGGCAGATGCGGCGGCCACACGACGAGCACCCCTTCGGCGTCGTTCGCTGCGCGCGCGTGCGCGTCGGCGAGCGCGACGATCTCGGCCTCCAATCCCTTCGCGCCGTGGATCGTCATCACGCGCACGGCGTCGCCGGTATCGGCCGGACCTTCGTCGGGCGCTTCTTCGGTCGCAAAGCGCTTCAGCCGCACCAGTTCGTCGATGAAGCGCGGCAGGCTGGGGTAGCGGCCGGCGTCGATCGCCAGCGCCAGCTCGAGAAATGCGTCGAGGTTGGCCTGCACCTGCGCGGCCGCGGCGGCCGGTGCCACCGCCGCGTAGCGGCGGCGCACGTCGCCCTCGAAATAGATGCGATCCAGCAGATCGTGCACCGGAAGCACGCCGGCAGCGGCCTGCCACCGCGCGAGCAGCGCATGCGCACGCACGAGCGCGGCCGACGCCCGCTCGCCCAGCGCCTGCAGCCGCGCCCACCAGGTCGGGCCCGCCTCGTCCGCCAGTCGCAGCAGATCGTCGTCGCCGGCGCCGAAGATCGGTGAGCGCAACACGTGCGCAAGCTTCAGGTCGTCGAACGGCGTCGTCAGGAACTGCAACAGCGCGGTCAGATCGTCGGCTTCGAGCGTCGCCAGCAGCCCGCCGCTGCGGTCGCTGACGAACGGCACGCCGGCGTCGCGCAGTGCGCGCTCGTAGTCGGCCAGATAGGTGCGCCGGCGCACCAGCAGCAGCGCGTCCGACCAGCGCGCCGGGCGCGTGCCCCCATGCTCGCGCACGGTGAGCCGGCGCACCTGATGCGCGATCTCGGCGGCGAGCATCCGGCCTTCGCGGTAGCGGGCGTCGTCGTCGCGCTCGGGGCGCGGCTCGGTCAGCACGTCGCGCAGCCCGTC
>DATLZG010000056.1:0-3639 GCA_035574095.1 Burkholderiaceae bacterium
CGTGCAGCGCGGGCTGGCGGCGCTGGCGCCGGAGCTGGCCGCCACCTTCGGCGTGCCGACCTCGGCGCCGGGTGTCGCGCAGGATTTGCTCGTCGTGGCGATGGGCAAGGGCGGCGGCGCGGAGCTGAACGTTTCCTCCGATCTGGACCTGATCTTCGTCTACGACGAAGAGGGCGAGACCCGTCCGACCGCCGCGTTTCCGGCCGCGCGCACGCTCACCAACCAGGAATTCTTCGAGCGGCTGGGCAAGCGGCTGATCGCGTTGCTGGCGGAGCCGACCGGCGACGGCTTCGTGTTCCGCGTCGACATGCGGCTGCGGCCCAACGGCGACGCCGGGCCCTTGGTCGTCTCCAACGCGATGCTGGAGGAATACCTGATCCGGCAGGGGCGCGAGTGGGAACGCTTCGCCTGGTTGAAAGGGCGCGTGATCTCGGCGCCGGTGTTCGCCACGGCCGAGCAGTTCGCGGCCCAGATGCGGGCGCTGGACGATATCGTGCGGCCGTTCGTGTTTCGCAAGTATCTGGACTACGGCGCGATCGCCGCGCAGCGCGACCTGCACGCCAAGATCCGCGCCGAGACCGGCAAGAAGAGCGCGCGCCGCGCCGGCGGCCACGGCAACCACGAGGACAACGTCAAGCTCGGCCGCGGCGGTATCCGCGAGATCGAGTTCATCGCGCAGACGTTCCAGATCATCCGCGGCGGCCGCGACAGCCGGCTGCGCGACAAGTCCACGCTGCGCACGCTGGCGGCGCTGAAAAGCCTTGGCCTGCTCGCCGCCGATACCTGCGACCGGCTGGCCGCGGCGTACGACTTTCTGCGCCGGCTCGAGCACGCTCTGCAATACGTCGACGATGCGCAGACGCATGTGCTGCCCGCAGCGGAAGAAGAACGCGCGCGCATCGCGCGGCTGCTGCGCCTGCCCTCGGCGGCCGCACTGACGCAGCAGTTCGAAGCGACGCGCGAGTTCGTCGCCGCCACCTTCGACGCCGTGTTTCTCGCCGCGCCGGCGGCCAATGGCAACGGCGGCGGCGAGATCGCGGGCGAAGCGCTGACGCAGCGACTGGCCGCGCTCGGCTACGCGCAGCCGTCCGAGTCGGGCGCGCGCATCGAGGCGTTGCTCGCGTCGCGCCGGGTGATGGCGAGCGAAACCGCGCCGGCCGCGATTCAGCGGTTGCTGGCGCAGGCACTGGAGCCAATCGCCGCCACCGCGCGCGCGGCGGTGCCGGCGGTCACACCGGACGAACTGCTGGCGCGCTTCCTGCGCCTGCTGGAGGTCGTCGCGCGCCGCGCCACCTATCTGGCCCTGCTGGCCGAGTATCCGCAGGCGGCCGCGGCGGTGCTGCGGCTGCTGGCGGCGAGCCGCTGGGCGACCGACTACCTGGTGCGGCATCCGATCCTGCTCGACGAGCTGATCGACGAGCGGCTGACCCGCCTGACCAACGACACGCCGGTCGATTTCTCCGGCTGGCGCGCCGAGGTCGAGCAGCACCTCGCGGCGGCGGGCGATGACGCCGAGCGTGCGATGAACATCGTGCGCGACGCGCACCACGCCCAAGTGTTTCGCTTGCTGGTGGCCGACTTGGACGGCCACCTGACGGTGGAGCGGCTGGCCGACCACCTGTCGGCGCTGGCCGATGCGGTGCTGGCGATCGTGTTGCAGCAGGCTTGGGCGGCGCTCGCGCGCCGGCATCGCGACACGCCGCGCTTCGCGGTGATCGCCTACGGCAAGCTGGGCGGCAAGGAGCTCGGCTATGCGTCCGACCTCGACCTGATCTTCCTGTACGACGACGAGCATCCGGACGCGGCCGAGATCTATGCGCTGTACGCGCGGCGCATCATCAACTGGCTGACCACGCAGACTGCCAGCGGCATCCTGTTCGACATCGATCTGCGGCTGCGGCCCGACGGCAACGCCGGGCTGCTGGTGTCCTCGCGCACGGCGTTCGAGCGCTACCAGCGCAACGAAGACGGCCGCGGCGCCTGGACCTGGGAGCACCAGGCGCTGACGCGCGCGCGCTTCTGCGCCGGCGATCCGCAGCTCGGCGCCGCTTTCGAGGCCTTGCGCAACGAGGTGCTGGCGCGCCCGCGCGATGCGGCCAAGCTGCGCGCGGAGGTGCTGGCGATGCGCGCCAAGATGCACGACGGGCATCCGAACCGCAGCGCACTGTTCGATCTGAAGCACGACGCCGGCGGCATGGTGGACATCGAATTCATCGTGCAATACCTGGTGCTGGCGCACGCGCACCGGCACGCGGCGCTGCTCGGCAATCTGGGCAACATCGCGCTTCTGCGCATCGCCGGCGAGCTCGGGTTGATCGATGCGAAGCTCGCGCAGCAGGTCGGCGACGCGTATCGCACCTATCGGCGGCTGCAGCACGCGCAGCGGCTGAACGCCGCCGGCGAGCAGTCTGCGCCGACGCGCGTGCCGCCGCAGGAAGTCGCGGCCGAAGCCGCCGCCGTGCGCGCGCTGTGGCAGGCGGTGTTCGGCGCTGCGCCGGCGTGAGCGCGCGTCGCCGTCAAACCCACTGCAACGCGAGGTACGCGGCCACTCCGGTAGCCATCGTCGCCAACATGCTGCGCGTCGCCAGCATCACGGCGATGGCCGCGAGCGCCGCGGCGAGCCGGTCATTGCCGAAGTTCAGCGCCAGCGCCCCTTGCTGCAGCACCACCTCGGGCACGATGAGCGCCGCCAGTGCGCACGCCGGCGCGTAACGCAGCGCGTGCTGCACGCGCGGCGGCAGGCGCAGCGCATCGCCGAACGCGATGAAAAAGTTGCGCGTGACGAAGGTAACCGCCGTCAGACCGGCGATCGTGATCCAGATTTCGAGCGCGCTCATGTCGCGCGCCCCGCTTTCTCGAGCGCGATCTCGGCCGCCATCGCGGCGGCGATTCCGGCCGCCACCGCGGCCAACAATCCCAGGCGCAACGGAACCGATGCCGCCAGCACCGCGACCAGGCCGGCCACCAGCGCGCCGACCGCCGCCGGGCGCGTGTTGATCATCGGGACCGTCAGCGCGATCAGCGCCACGATGGGCAGGAAGTCCAAGCCCCAGGCCGCCGGCACCTGCGCGCCGAGCACGATGCCGGCCAGCGAGGCCGACTGCCAGACGAGCCAGGTGCTGGTCGTCACGCCGGCGAGAAACCAGAGCTGCGCGGTCGAGCCGCGCTCTTCGGGCGGCGACTGCGCCCAGCGCGCCATGCTGACCGCGAAGCCGAAATCGGCCGTGATGTAGCCGAGCGCGAGGCGTTTTCTCAACGGCAGGCGCCGCAGGTAAGGAAACAGGCCGGCGGAGAAGATCACGAAGCGCAGGTTCAATACGGTCGCGGTGGCGAGCACGACCCAGATCGGCGCGCCGGCGGCGACGAGCGGCAGCGCGGCCAGTTGCGCGCTGCCCGCGTACACCAGCAGCGACATGCCGAGCGCCTGCGGCATCGTGAGCCCGGTCTTCACCATCGCCACGCCAGTCACCAGGCCCCAGGCGCCGGTGGCGACCAGCGCCGGAATCGCCGCGCGCAACCCCTCGAAGTAGGCCGCGCGCCGTACGCGCGCAAGCTCCGCGCGGCCCGCGGGCAGCGAGGCGCGCGCCATCATGCCGCAGTGGCCGGCGCCGGTCGCGCCGCCAGCCACGCGAGCGCCAA
>DATLZG010000057.1:0-6130 GCA_035574095.1 Burkholderiaceae bacterium
CGGCACGCCCCGCAGCAGCTCGCCGTAACGCGCGGCGATGCGCCGCCGCGCCGCGTTCCATGCTTCCACGTGGCCCAGCTTGACGCGCAGCGCCACCGCCTGCAGGGCGTCGAGCCGGCTGTTGAATCCGAGCTCGAGATACTGCTGCGGCGCGCCCGCGCCGTGATTGGCGAGCCGCCGCACGCGCGCGGCGAACTCCTCCGAGTTCGTCACGACCATGCCGCCGTCGCCGCAGCCGCCGAGGTTCTTGGTCGGATAGAAGCTGAACGCGCCGGCCAGCCCGAAGGCCCCCGTCATCGTGCCGCCGATGGCGGCGCCGAACGACTGCGCGCAGTCCTCGATCACGACCAGGCCGTGCCGTTCGGCGAGCGCGATCAGCGCCGGCATGTCGGCTGGCTGGCCGAAGATGTGCACCGGCAGCAGTGCACGCGTGCGCGGCGTGAGCGCGCGTTCGACCGCTTCGGGATCGAGGTTGAAGGTCGCGGCATCGATGTCGGCGAACACCGGCCGTGCGCCGGCGTGGCAGATCGCGGCCGCGGTGGCGACGAAGGAAAACGGCGTCGTGATCACTTCGTCGCCGGCGCCGATGCCCGCCGCGCGCAGCGCCAAGTGCAGCGCGTCGGTGCCCGAGTTCATCGCGATCGTGAAACGTACGCCGAGGCGCTGCGCGAACTCGCGCTCGAGCAGCTCGACCTCGGCGCCGCCGATGAATTGCCCGCTTTCCAGCACCGCCTGCACGCGCGGCAGCAGCTCGGCGGCGAGCGCGCGGTGCTGGCGGCTCAGGTCAAGCATCGGCACGGCGAGGGCCATCGCGTCCTCCGCGGTCGAGCAGTGCGCCGATGCGCGCGGCCAGCGCCAGCGCCCGTCGCGCCGCCGCGCCGGAAGTCGGCGGCTCGCGGCCGCCGCGGATGCAGTCACCAAAGCAACGGATCTCGGCGGCGAGCGCGTCGCCCGCGTCGACCGTCAGCGTTTCGTTCAGCGCGTTCGGCGCCCCGTCGACGACGCGCGGTTCGCCCAGACGCACGCGCTGCACTACGTTGTTCAGGAAATCGATCGACGCGTAACCGTCGGCGAGGAAGAGCCGCATCTTGCGCTCGACCTTCTGGCTGACGCGGCTGGCGGTGACGTTGGCCACGCAGCCGTCGGCGAAGACCAGCCGCGCGTTGGCGATGTCGATATCGTCGGTGAACACCGGCGTGCCGACCGCGTCGACGCGCTCGACCTCGGCATCGACCAGCGCCAGGATCAGGTCGATGTCGTGGATCATCAGATCGAGCACGACGCTGACGTCGGCGCCGCGCGTGGAAAACGGCGCGATGCGCGTCGCCTCGATGAAGCGCGGTCGGCGCCGTTCGAGGTCGAGCGCCAGCACCGCCGCATTGAAGCGCTCCACGTGACCGACTTGCAGCGTGCAGCGCATGCGCCGCGCCAGCGCGATCAGTTCGTCGGCTTCGGCCACCGTGACGGCGATCGGTTTTTCCACCAGCACGTGGCAGCCGGCGGCGAGAAAGTCGCGCGCGACGCGGTGATGCAAGGCGGTCGGTACCGCGACGCTGACCGCGTCCACCGTGCCAAGCACCTCCCGATAGTCGGTCAACGCAGCGGCGTTGACGCGCTGCGCGACCCGTGCCGCGACCGCCGCGTCAATGTCGACGACCGCGACCAGTTCCCATTCCGGCGCGGCGGCGTACTTCTGCGCGTGCAGGCTGCCCATCTTGCCGGCGCCGATCACGGCGCAGCGCAGTCGCCGCTCGCTCATGCTTCGGCCGCGCCCGCGCGCGCGAAACCGGCGATGCCGCGTCGCGATTCGGCCGCCAGCCACGCGCGCAGCGCTTCAATCTCCGGCGTCGCCGGCAGGTCGGCGAGCGGCTGCCGCTCGCGCAGGCGGCGAAACGCCTGCGTCAGCGCCCGCAGGCGAGCGGAGTCGATACCGGCGCGGCGCAGGCCGACCAGGTTCAGCCGGTAGTGGCGCGCGTGATTGCCGGCGACCAGCGTGTACGGCAGCACGTCCATTGCCACGCCGGCCAGTCCACCCACCATCGCCAGCGCCCCGATGCGGCAGAACTGATGCACCATCGCGCCGCCGCCGAGAAACGCGCCGTCGCCCACCTGCACGTGCCCGCCGAGCGCAACGCCGGTGGCGATGATCACGCGATCGCCGACCGTACAGTCGTGCGCGACGTGGCAGTTGTTCATCAGATAGCAGCGCGAGCCGATGCGCGTGGCGCCGCCGGGGCGCGTCGGCCGGTTCACCGTCACGCCTTCGCGCAGCACGTTGTCGTCGCCGATCAGCACCGTGCCCGGTTGCGCGGGGTCGAAGCCGATGTCCTGCGGCGGGCCGCCGAGCACGGCGTTGGCGTGCACGCGGTTGCGCGCGCCCAGGCGCACGCCGCTGGCGATCACCGCGTGCGGTCCGATCACGCAGCCGGCGCCGATCTCGGCGCCGTCTTCGACGATCGCCCCGGGACCGACGCTGACACCCGCGCCCAAGCGAGCGCCGGCGGCGATGACGGCGGAAGGATGGATCACGGCACCCTCTCCTGCCGGCAGGATAGCGCCGGCAATGGCGCGCGCAATCGTCAGTTGTTCGGTGTCGTCGCCGCCGGCCGCCGCCAGCCCTGCCACAGCGATTCGGCCGTGTAAATCGCCAGCGCGGCCCAGATCAGCGCGTAACCGGCCGCTTTCGCCGCGGGAAACGGTTCGTGGTACAGCCAAACGCCGAGCAGCAGTTGGATCGACGGCCCGATGTACTGCAACAGCCCGAGCAGCGAAAAAGAAATCCGGCGCGCACCGGCCGCGAATAGCAGCAGCGGAATCGCCGTCACCGGGCCGGCGGCCGCGAGCAGCCACTGCGTCACCGCCGGCGCGCCCACAAACGCGTTGACGCCCTCGGCCGCCAACCAGGCGAGATACGCGAACGCGAACGGAAACAGCAAGGCGGTTTCCAGCGCCAGCCCTTCGAGCGCGCCGAGCGTGGCCGTCTTGCGCAGCAGTCCATAGGCGGCGAACGACAGCGCAAGAACCAGGCCGATCCACGGCACCGCGCCCGCTTGCCAGGTCAGCCACAGCACGCCGGCCGCGGCGCACGCCACCGCCATCCATTGCACCGGCCGCAGCCGCTCACGCAGCAACAGCGAACCCACCAGGACGTTGACCAGCGGATTGATGAAGTAACCGAGGCTGGCATCGACGACCCGGTCCGAATTGATGGCCCAGATGTAGACGCCCCAGTTGATCGAAACGAACGCGGCGCTGCCGGCGAAGCGCGCCAGCACCGCGGGGCGCGCCGCCACCTCGCGCAGCCAGCGCCAGTGCCGCCGCAGCACCAGCAGCAGCGCGACGAACGCGAGCGACCACAGCATGCGGTGGGCGAGGATCTCCGCCGGCGGCACCGCCTGCAGCGACTTGATGTAGATCGGGAACAGGCCCCACAGCGTGTACGCCGCGGCCGCCAACAGCACGCCGGAATTCATCAGACGAAGCCCAGTGCCCCGGCGATGCCGCCCGCGCCGATCAGCACCAGCAGATGAACGCGCGTACGCCAGACCAGCACGGCGGCGGCGAGCGTCAGCAGCAGGTGCGCGTGCCCCGGCGTTTGCGCGCCGAGAATCCAGCCGGTCGCGGCGAGCAGCGCGATCGTCAGCGGCGCCAGGCCCGCCTTGAACGCTTGCACGCCGCGCCGGTCGCGGCGCGCGCGGCCCCAGCGCGAGGCGGCGAAAGCGAGCGTCGTCGACGGCAGCATTACGCCGGCCAGCGTGACCGCGGCGCCGGCCAGGCCCGCCGCCTGATAGCCGGCGACCGCGACGAACAGCACGTTCGGCCCGGGCGCGGCCTGCGCGATCGCGAGCGAGGCGTTGAATTGCGCGTCGGTCAGCAAGCCCATTTCGCCGACCAGCAGCCGATGCATCTCGGGTGCGACCACGATCGCGCCGCCGATCGCCAGCAAGGACAGCAGCGAGAAGTGCGCGAACAGACCGATCCAGTCGCTGGCCGCCAGTGCGCTCACGCCGACCCCTGCCGCGCGCAGCGCCGCAGGCGCCACCAGGCGAAGGCAAAGCCGCACCCGCCGAGCGTCATCAACACCCACGGCAACGGCCAACGCGCGAGCGCCACCGCAGCGAACCCCGCTGCGCCGAGCGCCGCGCACGCCGGCCAGCCCATCGGATTGGCCCGCAGCGCGGGCAGGAGCTTCAGCGCCGTGCCGATGATCAGCCCCGCGGCCACCGCCGCCATGCCTTTCAGCGCACCGGCCACCGCCGGCACGGACGAGAAGTGCGCATACAGCGCAGTCAGCGCGAGCACGAGCGCCAGCGGGATCGCCATCATTCCGGCCAGCGCGGCAAGCGCGCCGCGCCAGCCGAAGAAACGATCGCCGACCATCAACGCGACATTGCACACGTTCGGTCCCGGCAGCACCTGCGCGATCGACAGCAGTTCGACGAATTCGGCCTTGGTCAGCCAGCGCTTGTCTTCGCACAGCGCGCGCTGCGCCACCGCGAGCACGCCGCCGAACCCCTGCAGCGCGAGCGCGGTAAACGCGGTGAACAGTTCGGCCGGAGAAGCGGGACGCGCCAGCGGTTCTGTCGGTTCCTGCATGCGGCGATTCTACGTTCGCGGCATGCAGCGACGCGGGCGGCGACCGCGAGCGAAACCCCGCGCGCCGTGCCGCGGTTTCATCCGGCTGCGGCGGGGGAAACGCGGCGATTCGCGCGCCGCCCGGCCGACGAGGGCTTAGGTTTCCTTGCCGGCCTGCGTGTCCGCGGGCGGTGCCGCGTCCTGATCCTTCGCCGGCTCGCCGGTGGTTGCCGAGCGCGCGGCCTTGCGCTGGCGCTTTTCTTCCTGTTTCTTTTTCTTCGCCAGCTCGCGCTGGCGCTTCTCGAACGAGTAATTGGTCCTTGCCAAGGCGGAGCTCCCGGTTGCGGATCGAAGCGACCCGAGGCGAGCATACGCCCGGGACGACGATGAAAAAAAACCGCAGCGCGCGGCTGCGGTTTTCTTTGTCGCGGCGCTCGTTACAGCGGCCGGATCTGCGCCGCCTGCGGGCCTTTTTGGCCCTGCTTGACGACGAACTCGACGCGCTGGGCTTCTTTCAGAGACCTGAAGCCGCCGCCCTGGATTTCAGAGAAGTGTGCGAACAGGTCGGCGCCGCCGTCATCGGGCGTGATGAAACCGAAACCCTTCGCATCGTTGAACCATTTGACCGTACCTTGGGCCATGTGACCATTCCTTGAACGAGTTGAGTGAAAAAACGCGCGCCAGCGGCGCTGCGTGCCAACGATCAAGCAACGACAACCTGGGGAACCAAGGACGCCGTCGAACGACGGCGAGAGGAAAACCGAGGTAAAACCGAAACCAAACCGAAAGCGAGGCGGAGGTTACCGGGTTAGCGAGCGTCCGTCCAGTCCTTTCTTTGGATCCGCCCCGAGTTCCGCTATCAATTTCCGCGCCGGGCAAGCGCACGCTCAAACGCTCGCGGTCCGGTACGACTCGATCGCCGCGCACATTCGCCGATCGGCACGCAGCAGCCCGATCTGCCTGCCCATGGCGGCCAACAGCAGGACGGCGAGCGCTGCGGCCGCCCGCGCGAGCGGCGTCGCGAGTGCCGCCGGCTGCAGCCACAGCAGAGCCGCAAGCCCGAGCAGCCCGGCCAAGGCGAAGCCACACGCCACCGCCCAGCCGCGCGCACGCAGGTTGCGATTGATCTGGTGCTGGAGTCTGCGCACTTCGCGCGGGTAGCCGGGCACGGCCAGTTCGACGCGCCACACGCCGCGCCGAACGCGCGGCGATCTGAGCTCCAAGAGCTGCGCGTGCGTGCGGATCAGCTTCGTCATCTCGTATCCCGGTGGGACTCGCGTTCAGCCAGTCAATCTCCAGCGCTGCCACGGTATCCGCAAGCGCATGCCGCCACGACCGCACAGTCGCGCGAACGCGCGTGAATCCGCGGCTTGGCAGACGCGGCCACGCATGCAGCGAACTGGCGGCACGAAATCAGGCTTATCGGCGCGCCCGCACAGAGAACCTATCTCAAAATCCGCGGCGGCCGCGGCGGGGGTGCCTGGGGATGCAGCGCGAGGCGCGGCGAGGGGACCATTGGCCAGAGCCAAGGACCCGAGCCGCAACGACGCGATGC
>DATLZG010000058.1:0-4293 GCA_035574095.1 Burkholderiaceae bacterium
CGTCAATGTGCCGGCGGTGCGGCTGATGACGATGCACACCGCCAAGGGCCTGGAGTTTCCCTGCGTCGCGGTGGCCGGACTGGGCGCGCTCGGCCCCGCCGACCTGTATCGGCTGTTCGAACGCGACGCCGAGCAGTTCGCGCTGATTCAGATGAACATCGGCCGCGAGCTGAGCCGGCGGCTGCGGCAGTCGGACGAGCTGTTGTTCAACGCGCGCATGGAGGCCGCGGCGGGCGCGGTCGGCGACTTGTTTCGCGCGACGTAGCGGCGTACCGGCGGATTGCGCGCGGGCGCTTGCTTCGTCTTGGCCGATCGGCGAGCGGCGCTCGCACCGGTCCGGGACGCAAGGCCTGTCATCCCGGAACCGAAGGCAGGGGATCTCAAACGTCGCTGCGGGCGCGGTTCGCGCTCACAGCACGCGGTTGAACCAGGCCAGCGACAGCCCGCCGGCCAGCAACGCGAACAGCGCGGCCGCACCGGCGGCGAGCGCCGACACTTCGGTTTCTTTCTTCTGCAGCACGATGCGCGAACTGAGCGTCTGGTAGATCTTTTTCAGCTCGGCGGCGTTGCCGGCGTAGAAGTACTCGCCGAGCGTCATGTTGGATACCTGCTTGAGGGTGTCTTCGTCCAGGCGGGCGTGAAACGACCAGCCTTCGAAGCCGATCACTTCGCCTTCGCGCGTGCCGACGCCGACCGTGTACACGCGCACGCCGCGTTCGGCGGCGAGCTTGGCGGCTTCGACCGGATCGGGACCGGTGGTGCGCTGACCGTCGGTCAGCATGATGATCACCATGTTGTTGTTGGAGCCGGGCGGCACCGGCTTGAACTCGGGCTTGTCCTTTTTCTGCCCCAGTTCGAGCGGCCCGGCGCGCCAGGCGTCGCGGCCGTAAATCGCGGTGGCGACGTCGATGCCGTGGTCCGGGAACAGCGTGGACAGCGCGACCAGCAGCCCGCTGCCGGTGGCGGTGCCGCGCTGTAATTGAAAGCGGTCGATCGCCGCCAGCACGTCTTCGCGGTTGGTGGTCGGTGCCTGCACCAGCGCCGCGGTGCCGGCGAACGACACGACGCCGACCTTGGTGTGGCGCGGCAGCTCGGCGATGAACGCACGCGCGGCGTTCTGCGACGCGGCCAGTCGGTTCGGCTCCACGTCCTTGGCGCGCATGCTGCCGGAGACGTCCATCGCCAGGATCACCGTCTGCTCCTGCGACGGCAGCGTGACCACCGCCACCGGCCGCGCCACCGCGAGCAGCATCAGCGCGAGCGCGCACAGAAACAGAAACGGCGGCACATGGCGGCGCCAGCGGCTGCCGCGGCCGAGCGCTTCCTTGACGATGGTCAGGCTGGCGTAGCGCAGGGCAAGCTTTTTCTTGCGCCTCAGCAGCAGCACGTACAGCGCCACCAGCAAGGGCAGCAGCGCCAGCAGCCACAACAGGTCGGGCCAGATGAAAGACAGCGGTTTCATCGCGGGCGTGCCTCCAGATGCGCGGGCAGGCGTGCGCCGGCGTGCTGCGCGAACTGGCTGCGCCGTTTGCGCAGATCGGCGAAGCGCAGGATCGAATCGACCAGATCGTCGTCGGTGGAGAGTTCCAGCGTATCGACGCCCGCGGCGGCGAGTTGCGCGCGCAGGTCGGCTTCGCGCCGCGCGGCGGCGGCGGCGAAGCGCTTCAGGAAGCCGGGGTCGTGCATGTCGACCAGGATCTGCTCGCCGGTTTCGGCGTCCTGCATCAGCATCAGCCCGAGGTCCGGCAGCTCCATCTCCAGCGGATCGAACAGGCGGATCGCGACCACTTCATGCCGCTGCGCCAGCCGCGCCAGCGCCGCGCCCCACCCGGGCACGCTGAAGAAGTCGGAGACGACGAACACCAGCGCGCGGCGCTTGATCAATTTCGCGCCGGCCTCCAGCAGCTCGCGCAGATCGGTCGGCGCCCGCTGCTGCTCGGGCCGCGCCGCCATCGCCGCCAGCAGATGCAGCACGTGCCGGCGCCCGCCGCGCGGCGGGATCACCTTGTGCACGCGGCTGCCGTACAGGATCGCGCCGACGCGATTGCCGCGCCGCGTCAGCAGGCGCGCCAGCAGGGCGACGAAGTCGGTCGCGACCTCCAGCTTCTTGGTTGCACCGGAGCCGAAGTCGACCGAACCGGACAGATCCAGCAGGAACCACGCGGTCACCTCGCGGTCCTCGTGGTACTCGCGCACGTACGGCGTTTGCAGGCGCGCGGTGACGTTCCAGTCGATGCGGCGCACGTCGTCGTGATACTGGTACTCGCGCAGATCGGCCAGATCGAGGCCGAAGCCGCGGAACAGCGTGCGGTAGTCGCCGTGCAGTTCGCCGTCCAGGCGGCGCAGCACGGTCCACTCGAGCCGGCGCAGGATCGACTCAGGATTGCGCCGCCGGTCGGGCATAGGCGACATGGTTCTGCAACGGCTTGACCGGCGCCGGCACCGCCTGCATCACTTTCTTGATCAGCGCGTCGGCGTTCAAGCCGTCGGCGAGCGCTTCGTACGACAGCACGAGCCGATGGCGCAGCACGTCGGGCGCGAGATCGATCACGTCTTCGGGCAGCACGTAATCGCGCCCGCGCAGCAGCGCCAGCGCGCGTGCCGCTTCGATCAGGTGAATGGTGGCGCGCGGGCTCGCCCCGAAGCTGATGTAGCGGGCCAGATCGGCCAGCCCGACGCGATGCGGCTCGCGCGTCGCCGTGGCCAGCCGCACGCCGTAGTCGATCAGCGCCGGATCGACGTAGCCGCGCCGGCACTCGCGCTGCAGCGTGGCGAGCTGCTCGGTCGTGGTGACGGTGGCCACCGCGATCGCCGGCCCGGTCATGCGCTCGACGATCACCCGCTCTTCGTCCTCGCTCGGATAGCCGACCAGCACCTTCATCATGAAGCGATCGACCTGCGCCTCCGGCAGCGGATAGGTGCCTTCGGTTTCGATCGGGTTCTGCGTGGCCATCACGACGAACGGCTCCGGCACGCGGAACGTCTCGCCGGCGATCGTCACCTGCCGCTCCTGCATCACTTCGAGCAGCGCGCTCTGCACTTTGGCCGGCGCGCGGTTGATCTCGTCGGCGAGCAGCAGGTTGGCGAACACCGGCCCGAGCGAAGTGGAGAACTCGCCGGTCTTCTGGTTGTAGATGCGCGTGCCGACCAGATCGGCCGGCACCAGATCGGGCGTGAACTGGATGCGGCGAAACGAGCCGCGGATCGTGGCGGCCAGCGTCTTGACGGTCAGCGTCTTGGCCAGCCCCGGCACGCCTTCGACCAGCAGATGACCCTGCGCCAGCGTGGCCACCAGCACGCGTTCGAGGAAGTGGTCCTGGCCGACGACGACCTTTTTCACTTCGTACAGGATCCGCTCCATCGTCGCTGCGACGTGGCTGCGGCCGGGCAGGGTGTCGTCCATGAGGCGCTCGCGTGTGACTCGGAACGGATCGGGGGTCAGAACGGATGCAGGCCGACGCCGCTGGCGGCGTTTTCGATCGGCACCGCGAAACCGATGCCGATGAACACGCGCTCCTCCGACGGGTTAAGGATCGCGGTCACGATGCCCACCACGTCGCCGTCGAGCGTGACCAGCGGCCCGCCGGAGCTGCCGGGATTGGCGGCGGCGTCGAATTGGATCAGGTTGGTGAGGATTCGTTCGCCGCTGGCCGAGCGGAATTCGCGCTTCAGGCCCGAGATCACGCCGGCCGAGACCGAAGGGCCGATGCCGAACGGAAAGCCCACGGCGACCACTTCGTCGCCCGGCGCCAGATCGGCGGTCGTGCGCAGCGTGGCCGGTTGCAGATCGTCCGGCACCTTCGCGGCGCGCAGCACCGCGAGGTCGTGCTCGGGCTGCATGCCGACGACGACCGCGTCCGCTTCCATGCCGTCGGAGAACACGACGCGCAGCCGCTTGGACTGCAGCGCCACGTGCAGGTTGGTCAGGATGATCCCGGAATCGACGATCACCACGCCGCTGCCGACCGCTTCTTCCTTGTCTGGCCCGCCGTCTTTCGCGGGCACCATGCCGCGTACGCGCACGACCGCTTTGCGTACCTTCTCGTACGCCTTCGCGGCCCGCGATGGCAGCGTTTTGGTGGTGAGCGTGTGCAGCACCGCGCGGTCGATGTCGCGCTGGGTGATTCTCTGCTGCGCTGTCGGCGCCAAGGCCGCGTGCAGCGTGAACCCGGCGGCGACCAGCGCGGCGCCGCCGACGAACGCGAACAGCACGCGGTGCCTTTGTGCCAAAGCTCGCAGACGCGACGGTGCTGCCGGGGCGGCGGCCGGCGCGGGCGCTTCGACGGCGGCGGG
>DATLZG010000059.1:0-3100 GCA_035574095.1 Burkholderiaceae bacterium
GCTGCATCCCCAGGCACCCCCGCCGCGGCCGCCGCGGGTTTTGAGATAGGTTCTAGCCCCAGCCTATTCCAGGCAGCCACGCTCAGTAATCGCGTCCACGCGCGAGGATCACGGTCGCCAGCCGCAGCACGCCATAGGCCAGCCAATTCGCCAGGCGCAGCCACCACCGCCGGTTCCGATAGTCGGCCGCCCGCAGCCGGTAGGCGTCCTCGGCGATCGCCCGTTCGAGCACGCTTTGCAGTTGGCGGGCAAAACCGGCGTCGTAGACGACGATGTTGGCCTCGCGTGCCAGCAGCAGGGAGTAGGGGTCGATGTTGCTGGAGCCCACGGTCGCCCAGTGGCCGTCGATCACCGCCACCTTGGCGTGCAGATAACTGGGCACGTACTCGTAGATCTCGACGCCGGCATCGAGCAGTTGCCCGTACAGCGCCTGCTGGCCGAGGTGCGCCAGCGCGTATTCGATCCGCCCCTGCAGCAGCAGCCGCACGCGCACGCCGCGCGCGGCGGCGTCGCGCAGGGCGGCGCGAAAGCGCCGCCCCGGGAAGAAGTAGGCGTTGGCGATCAGGATCTCGTGTCGGCTGCCGCCGATCGCGTTCAGGTAGGCGCGTTCGATCGTGCGCCGGTTGCGCAGGTTGTCGCGCAACAGCAGCGACGCGGCGACCCCGTCCGGAAAGCGGGCCAGCCGCGGCTGTTGCGCCATCAGCGGCATGCGTCCGGCAGTGGTGCGCGGATCGACGAACGAAAGCGTCCACCACAGCCGCTTGGCGGCCAGCGCGATGGCGGCCACGATCGGCCCTTCGCACGCGACCGCGAAGTCGAAGCGCGGGCCGAGCCGGCCGCCCTCCTCGCGCGGATAGTCGTCGATGATGTTGATGCCACCGACGAAGGCGAGCCGGTCGTCGAACACGGCCAGCTTGCGGTGTAGCCGCCGCAGCAGCTTGCGCTCGAGCCGCCACCAGCGCTCCGGGCGGTAGATGCGCACCTCGGCGCCGTGCACGCCGAGTTCCCGCACGAGCTGGCGCGCGAACTCGCCGCCGCCGTAGCCGTCGATCAGCAGCCGCACCGCCACGCCGCGGGCGGCCGCGGCGGCGAGCGCGTCGGCGACGCGCCGGCCGATGTTGTCGTCGGCGAAGATGTAGGTCTCGAGGTGGATCGACCGCCGCGCGCTCTCGATCGCTGCCAACAGTTCGGGGAAGTACTGCTCGCCGTTGACCAGCAAGCGCACGCGATTGCCGACGTAGACGACCGGAGGCGGCGCCAGCTCGAAGCGCACATCGTCGCGGTCGGCGGCGCGCGTATCGAGCAGCTTCGCCTTCATCGCAGTTCGAGCTGCGCGATCAGCGGCGCATGGTCGGAGCGGCGCGCCCAGGTCAGGCCGCGCGGCACCTGCACGTCGAGCACGCGAAAGCCGCGCACGTAGATGCGGTCAAGCGTCAGCCAGGGCGCGAAGCTCGGAAACGTGCGCGCCACCGCGGGCCGCGCATCGCCGCTGTCGCGCCACGGCAGCAGCCGGTCGAGCACGGAGCGCGTCGGTGGCGTGGGCGCCGAACCGGCGACCTCCTCGACACCGAGTTCCTCGCGCAGCAGCGCATCGACGCGCTTCTGCCAGTCGTTGAAATCGCCGGCGATGATGACCGGCGCCTTCTTCGGAATCTCGGCGCGCACGAAGTCGATCAGAAAGCCCGCCTGCCGCACGCGGCTGCGCTTGATCAGGCCAAAGTGCACGCAGATCAGGTGCACGTCGCGGTTGCGGCCGCGCGGCAGGCGCGACACCGCGTGCAACAGGCCCCGCTTCTCCAGCGCGTGGTCCGAGATGTCGTGGTTGGTGAAGTGGTGGATCGGGTGACGCGACAGGATCGCGTTGCCGTGATGGCCGTGCGGATACACGGCGTTGATGCCGTACGCGCGGTACTCGTAGCCGCTGGTGGCGAGGAAGTCGAGCTGCGTGCCTTTCGGATAGTTGACGTGGCGCGCCAGACGTTCGTTGCGGTCCTGCACTTCCTGCAGGAACACGATGTCGGCGTCGATCGCGTGCAGCGCGAGCCGGATGTCGTGGATACGGGGACGGCGCCGGATGCCGGTCACGCCCTTGTGGATGTTGTAGGTGGCGACGCGCAGCTTCATGACCGAGCGATGCAATGAATGCCGCTTACGATAGCGCCCGCTCAAGATTCTGCTGTACCGATGATCGATCGACGCAACCTGTTGCGGCTGGCCGTGGCGGCCGCGTTGCCACTGCCGTGGCGGGCCGGCGGCGCGCTGGCGCAGCCGCGGCTCGACGCCTATCCGTTTCCGCTCGGCGTGGCGAGCGGCGCCGGCAACGACGGCGTGGTGTTGTGGACGCGCGTGGCGCCGGCGCTGCAGGCGACGCTCGAACGCTTCGCGCGGCTGCCGCTCGACGAGTACCTGGCGGCGCGCCGGCGCTTCACCGGCCCGGCCGCACCGATCGACGTGCGCTGGGAGCTGGCGGCCGACGAGAACTTTCGCACCATCGTCCGCCGCGGCACCGCACCGGCCTTGCCGGAGCTCGCGCATAGCGTGCACGTGGAACTGAACGGCTTGGAACCGGGACGCTGGTACCACTACCGTTTCCTGCTCGGCGATGCGGCGAGCCCCGTCGGGCGCACGCGCGCGCTGCCGGCGCAGGCCGAGCGCCTGCGCTTCGCGCTCGCCTCCTGCCAGCATTACGAGTACGGTCACTTCGGCGCCTACGAGGCGATGCGCGCGGACGACCCGGAGCTGGTGCTGTTCGTCGGCGACTACATCTACGAAGGCGGCCCGCGCGAGCGGCGCTTCCGCCCGCATCCGTTTCCATCCGCGCGCACGCTGTTCGACTATCGGCTGCGACACGCCTTGTACAAGCTCGACCCGGCCCTGCAGCGCATGCACGCGCACTGCCCGTGGCTGCTCACCTGGGACGATCACGAAGTTTCGAACGATTACGCCGGCGACCACGGCGAGGATCCGACGGTCGACGGCGCCGCGCGCCGCGCCGCCGCCTATCAGGCGTACTACGAGCACATGCCGCTGCCGGCGGCGGCGCTGGTCGAGCGCTTCGCGCACGTGCGCCTGTATCGGCGCGTCGACGTCGGCGCGCTGG
>DATLZG010000060.1:0-3163 GCA_035574095.1 Burkholderiaceae bacterium
ACTGCCGTCGCCGGCAGCGCCGGGCTGCGCAGTTGCGGGACCGCAAAGATGCCGAGCACGCCCACCGCAGCAGCGACCGCGACCGCCGGGAGCAGCCTGCGGCGCACGAACCGATTCGCCCGCACGCGTGACAGCGGAGCGACGATCGCGGGCTCGGCCGCCAGCGCGCCGCGCACGCGGGCGACGAACCGCTCCGAATGCAGCGCCGCCACTTCGCTCGAGCGCAACGCGTCGCAGGCGACGTTCAGCAGCGTCCACTCGCGCTGCACCCTTTCCTCGCGGCACAGCCGCTCGAGCAGGCGCCGACACTCGGTCTCGTCGAGTTCGCCGTCGATCAAGCTCGACAAAGCCTCGCGGCAATCGACTTCGGGCCGCTCCGGCCCGCCCTGTTCGCTCACCATCCTAGCCTCACCAGCGCTTGTCCTTCGACGTTTCCAATAGCGGCCGCAGTTCGTTGGCGATCGCCTCGCGCGCGCGGAAGATACGCGATCGCACGGTACCGATCGGGCAGTTCATCGACTCTGCGATCTCTTCGTAACTGAGGCCCTCCAGCTCGCGCAACACGATGGCCGTGCGCAGATCCTCGGGCAGCTTTTCGATCGCGCGGTTTACCGCCGCCGCCACTTGCTTGGACAGCAGCACGGCTTCCGGCGTGGCGACGTCCCGCAACTGTTCGCCTTCCTCGAAGCTTTCCGCCTCGTCGAACTCGGTTTCGGTGGTGGTCGGCGCCCGCCGGCCCTGCGCCACCAGGTAGTTCTTGGCCGTGTTGATCGCGATGCGGTATAGCCATGTGTAAAAGGCACTTTCTCCGCGAAAGCTGGGCAGCGCGCGGTACGCCTTGATGAACGCCTCCTGCGCCACGTCTTCGATCTCGGCCGGGTCGCGGATCAACCGCGACAACAAGCGGAAGATCTTGCGCTGGTACTTCGCCACCAGCAGCTCGAACGCCCGCTTGTCACCGCGCTGGATCCGCTCGACGAGGACCTGATCGGCCGCGCGTTCGCTCATCGCCGTCCGCGCCGCCGGTGCGCAGCGTCTGTGACCGTGGCATCGAAGTTAAGTTCGGCCGATCGCGTCATCTTCAAGAGGCTCGTGCGCCGGCGGCCCGCGGGCGGCGGCGCTCGATGCGCCAGCGCGCCACGGCGCTCAGGCGGCGAAACGCGGTCGCCGGCAACGCATCGCGCCAGATCGGCAACCGCCGGCGCCCATAGCGCAACACAATCAGCAACGAGGATACGAATTCGGCCGACGCGTCGGCCTCGGTGCCGTCCACCAGCACGCCGATGCGGCCGTCGGCACCGATGCGCCAGGCGGCGCCGGCGCGCGAATCGCGCACTGGCAGCGCGGCACCGATCAGCAGCCCGAGAACAGCCGCGGCCCAAACCGCCGAGGCAGACGCCGTCAGCCATCTCGCCGTCACCAACGCGCAGGTCGCGCCAGTGATCGCAAACGACGCTCGGCACAGTCGCCGTCGCCACCGCGACGGGCGCACCGCGACCCAGGGAAGCGCGCTCTCAGACACGCCGGAAGACGAGCGTGCCGTTGGTACCGCCGAAGCCAAACGAGTTTTTCAGCGCGACGTCGATACGCATCTCCCGCGCCGCGTTGGCGCAGTAATCGAGGTCGCACTCCGGATCCTGATTGAAGATGTTGATCGTCGGCGGCGAGATCTGGTGGTAGACGGCGAGCGCCGTAAAGACCGACTCGACACCGCCGGCGCCACCGAGCAGATGGCCCGTCATCGACTTGGTCGAGTTCATCACGAGTTTCTTCGCCGCCGCCTCGCCGAGCGCGGCTTTCACCGCCCTCGTCTCGTTGACGTCGCCGAGCGGTGTGGACGTGCCGTGCGCGTTCAAATAATTGACCTGATCGGCGTTCACGCCTGCGTTGCGCAACGCGGCCAGCATCGAGCGGCGCGGGCCGTCCATGTCGGGCGCGGTCATGTGGTACGCGTCCGCGCTCATGCCGTAGCCGGCCAGCTCGCAGTAAATGCGGGCGCCGCGCTTCTTCGCGTGCTCGTAGTCCTCGACCACCAGCACGCCGGCGCCTTCGCCGAGCACGAACCCGTCGCGATCCTTGTCCCACGGCCGGCTGGCGGTGGCCGGATCGTCGTTGCGCGTGGACAGCGCATGCATCGACGCGAAGCCGCCGACCCCGAGCGGGCACACCGTAGCCTCGGCACCGCCGGCGATCACGACGTCGGCGTCGCCGTACTCGATCAGTCGCCCCGCCTCGCCGATGCAGTGCAGCCCGGTCGTGCAAGCGGTCACCAGCGCCAGGTTCGGACCTTTCAGCCCGTACATGATCGACAGGTTGCCCGCGATCATGTTGATGATCGAACCCGGGATCAGGAACGCCGAAATCCGGCGCGGCCCGCGGTTGCGCAATTCGTCGTGGTTGTCCTCGATCATCGGCAGGCCGCCGATGCCGGAGCCGATTACGCAGCCGATGCGTTCACGGTTCGCGTCCGTGATCTCCAGGCCCGCGTCCTTGATCGCCTGGATCGCGGCCGCCATGCCGTAATGGATGAACGTGTCCATGCGGCGTGCGTCTTTCGCCGTCACGTACTTCGTGACGTCGAAGTCTTTCACTTCGCCGGCGATCTGCGAGTTGAAACCGGAGGGGTCGAATTTGGTGATGCGCGTAATGCCGGAACGACCCGCGACGGCGTTGGCCCAGGCGGTTTCGACGTCGTTGCCGATCGGGCAGACGATGCCCAGACCGGTGATGACGACGCGGCGACGACCGTTGCTCGCAGGCATAGGGAACGCTTCGCTGGCGTTACTTCTTCAAATGCGCGGCCACGTAGTCGATCGCCTGCTGCACGGTGCGGATCTTTTCCGCCTCCTCGTCCGGAATCTCGCACTCGAACTCGTCTTCCAGCGCCATCACCAACTCGACCGTATCGAGCGAGTCGGCACCCAGATCCTCGACGAACGCGGATTCGTTCTTGATGTCCGCCTCATTGACGCCGAGCTGCTCGGCGACGATTTTTTTGACCCGCTGTTCGATGTTTTCCATGACTCCTCCGGACGAGATTGTTCGGCGAAAAAAGTCTATCAGAGCGACCCGCGCGCACTCGGTGCGCAACGGTCATCCCATGTACATGCCACCGTTGATGTGCAGCGTCGCGCCGGTGATATAGGCGCCGGCGCGCGAGGCA
>DATLZG010000061.1:0-3729 GCA_035574095.1 Burkholderiaceae bacterium
CTGCGCCTCGTCGCCCTGCAGGAACTGGGTCCACCACTCGCCGAGCTCGGCCGGTGCCTCGTCCGCCGCGCAGCGTAGCAGCAGGAAATCGTAGCCGGCGCGCAGCCGCAGATGCTCCAGCAGCTTGAACGGCGCGCGGCCCTGGCGGCGCTCGAAGCGCGGCTGCAGCATCCAGATTTCGCGCATGTCGGCGGTGTAGCGGCGCTGGATCGCCAGCTTCTCGGTCTGCGCGTCCAGCACGTCGTCGATCGCCGCGTCCAGCGCCGGGATGCGGTGCTCGCCGGCGGCCATGCGCTCGTTCCAGCGCTTCAGCACCTCGTGCCACAGCAGCGTGGCGAACAGAAAGCCGGGCGCGATGTGTTTGCCGGCGCGCACCCGCTCGTCGGTGCGCGACAGCGCCAGCATCACGAAGCGCTCGCCGGCCGGCTGCTCCAGGATCACGTCCAGCAGCGGCAGCAGTCCGTGGTGCAGTCCCTCGGCGCGCAGCCGCGTGATGCAGGCCACCGCATGCCCGCTGGTCAGCAGCTTCAGCATCTCGTCGAACAGGCGCGCCGCCGGCACGTTCTCGATCAGGTGCGCGAGGCGCCGGATCGGCTCGCGCGTCGCGGGGTCGATCTCGAAGCCCAGCTTGGCAGCGAAGCGCACCGCGCGCAGCATGCGCACCGGATCCTCTCGGTAGCGCGTCTCCGGATCGCCGATGATGCGCAGCCGCTTGCGGCGCAGGTCGCGCACGCCGTCGTGATAGTCGAGCACGGTCTCGGCGATCGGGTCGTAGTACAGCGCGTTGACGGTGAAGTCGCGCCGCGCCGCGTCCTCGGCCTGCGTGCCGAACACGTTGTCGGCGAGCACGCGGCCGTGCGCGTCGGTCTGCCGATCCGGGTTGTCGAGCGCGCGGAAAGTGGAGACTTCGATCGTCTCGTTGCCGAACATCACGTGCACCAGGCGGAAACGGCGGCCGATGATGATCGCGCGGCGGAAGTGCGACTTCACCTGCTCCGGCGTGGCGTCGGTGGCGACGTCGAAATCCTTCGGCGTCTGCCCGAGCAGCAGGTCGCGCACCGCGCCGCCGACGATGTAGGCGCGAAAGCCGGCCTTCTGCAGCGTCTCGCACACGCGCAACGCGGAGCGGGAGACCAGTTCGCGGTCGATGCCGTGCTCGGCGGCGGCGAGCCGCTTCGGCTCCTTGCGCAGCCGCTTCTGCGGGCGCAGGCCGCGCGCCAGCAGCGTCTGCACTTTCTCGACGAAGCGCTTGATCATGCGTCGTGCACCGCTGCCGCGAACAGGTCCAGCAGCGGCCAGCCGCGCGCGCGTGCGATCGCGCGCAGCCGCTCGTCGGCGTTGGTCGCCACCGGCCGGCGCACGCGCTCCAGCAGCGGCA
The DNA here is from genome assembly GCA_035574095.1 of Burkholderiaceae bacterium. Classification (GTDB taxonomy): domain Bacteria; phylum Pseudomonadota; class Gammaproteobacteria; order Burkholderiales; family Burkholderiaceae_F; genus JAKANT01. Next base: position 1,379 of record DATLZG010000061.1, read on the forward strand.
GATCGTTGATCGAATCGCTGTAAAACACGCTGTCCGCGCAGCGCTCGAGCGTCGTGCCGCGGGCGGCGAGAAAGGCCTGCACCGCGCGCACCTTGCCGTCCTGATACGTGTGCGTGCCGACATAGCGGCCGGTGAAGCGGCCGTCGATTTCCTCCGGCTCGACCGCCAGCAGGTGCGGAATGCCGAACAGTTGCGCGATCGGTCGCGTGACGAAGGCGTGCGTGCCGGTCACCAGCGCCACCTCGTAGCCGGCGGTGCGGTGGCGCGCGACGAGGGCCGTGGCCTCCGGCCGCACGTGCGGCGCCACGCGCTCGGCGATGAACTGCGCGCGCCACGCATCCAGCGCGGCGCGCGGAAAACGCGCCAGCAGCTCCATCTGGAACGCCAGATAGCCTTCGATATCGAAGCGGCCGGCGCGGTAATCGGCGGCGAACGCGCGGATGCGCGCGCCGTACGCGGCGGCATCCAGCCCGCCGGCGCGCACCAGGAAATGCGACCACGCGTCGGCGCTGTCGATCGGCAGCAGCGTGTGGTCGAGGTCGAACAGGGCGAGCTTCATCGGCCGGCGGATTCTACGTTTCGCCGGCCAGCCATTCGCGCGCCAGCGCCAGCGTCAGTGTGCGTTTGCGCGCCAAGGCCCAGGCGTCCAGCGCCTCGAGCGCGGCCACCAGCGTGCGCATGTCGCGCGGCAGTTGCGTCAGCAGGAACGGAATGACCTCCGGGTCGCAGCGCAGGCCGCGGCCGGCCGCGTGCGCCGCCAGCGCCGCCGCCTTTTCGTCGTCGGTCAGCGGCTGCAGCCGGTACACGTAACCCCAGGCGAGCCGCGTGCGCACGTCCTCGCGCAGCGGCAACTGCGCCGGCGCCGCGGCGCCGGCGATCACGCAGGCGGCACGCGCATTGGCGCGCGCTTCGTTCAAGCGGTTGAACAACGCGATCTGCGCGTCGCCGTCGAGGCGCTCGCAATCGTCGATCAGCGTGATGCCGTCGGCCTCCGGTGGCGTCTGCGGCGTCCACCAGTGCGCGCCGGCGGCGGCCAGCGCCGCCAGCAGGTGCGTGCGGCCGCTGCCGGAAGCGCCCCACAGGTAGACGATGCGCTCGGCCAGCCGCCCCGCGGCGAGCATGCGCAACGCGGCCACGGCCTCGGCGTTGCGGCCCGGCACGAAGTTGTCCAGCGTCGGCTGCAGCGGCTGCAGCAGATCGAGCGCGAGCTGCCTCATGCGCGACGGTAAAACTCGCTCGCCAGATACGCGGCCTTCAGGCGCCGGCCCGCCACCAGCAGGGCGGCCGAGGCCGGCAGCGCCAGCAGCACGCCGAAGAAACCGAACACCTGGCCGAAAGCGAGCAGCGCGAAGATCACCGCCAGCGGGTGCAGACCGATGCGTTCGCCGACCAGCCGCGGCGTCAGGAAGAAGCTCTCCACCGCCTGCCCGACCGCATAGACCGCCGCCACGGCGGCGAAGCCGTACAGCGTGCCGAACTGCAGCAGCGCCGCCGCGAGCGCCAGCGTCAGGCCAAGCGCGAAGCCGACATACGGGATGAAGGACAGCAGTCCGGTCAGGATGCCGATCGGCAATGCGGTGTCGAAACCGGCCAGCGCCAACGCCGCCGAGTAGTACACCGCCAGCGCCAGCATCACCGCCAGTTGGCCGCGCAGGAACTGCGACAGCAGGCCGTCGATTTCGGCGAGCATGGAGGTCGTCTGCGCGTGCCAGCGGCGCGGGATCAGCGCCTCGAAGCGCGCCTTGAAGTCGTGATAGTCCAGCAGCACGTAGAACAGCACCACCGGCACCAGCAGCAGGGTGCCGACCACACCCAGCAGCGCCACGCCGCCGGCGCGCGCGTGCTCGACGATGCGCGCGATGATGTCTTCCTGTCCGCCCATCCGTTCGGCGAACAACTGGCGCAGCAACTGCGCGTCGAACTGCACGCGCACGTCGAACCATTCGGCCAGGCGCGGCGCCACCGTCGCGTTCAGCTTGTCCAGCAGCGCCGGAAACTGCGTCTGCAGCGACAGCAGTTCGCGCCGCAGCAGCGGGATCAGGATCAGCAGCAGCCCGCACAGGATCAGCGCGGCGAACAGGATCATCGCCAGCACGGCGGCCCAGCGCGGCAGCTTGCGCCGCTGCAGCCAATCCACACCCGGCACCAGCACGTAGGCGAAGATCGCGGCCAGTGCAAACGGCGCCAGCACCGGCGCCAGCACGTACAGCAGGGCGAGCAGCGCCGCGCCGACGCCGAGCCACAGGCCGGTCTGCACGCGTTCGGCGGTGAAGAAAGTCATCGAATTAGAACCTATCTCAAAATCCGCGGCGGCCGCGGCGGGGGTGCCTGGGGATGCAGCGCGAGGCGCG
>DATLZG010000062.1:0-44497 GCA_035574095.1 Burkholderiaceae bacterium
CCGCCGGCGAGGGGCTGAGGACTGGGGCGCTTTGTATGGCCGCCCTCATCGGCGGGCGGCGGCCGGAACCCTCGCGGTAGTCAGACCATCCAGTCGTCGTCTGTGGGTCTCGCAGCTCCCCACGGCGGCAGAAGGTCAAGCTGGTACCGCTCGACATCGGCGGGTGTCACCTCTATTTCGGTGATCCGCAGGCCAGGTGCCCCGGCCGCGTCTTTTTCCGCCTCTTCGCGGCTGAGAAACACATGGTCCCAGCCGAGGGAAAAGCCCTCCCTAGTGACCACTTCATACGCCTTCATAATTGCCTCCTTTGCGCCCCTGAACCCCCGAGGCGCGGGTTGCCGGATTCCGCCTGCGCGGCAATGCCGGTAGCATCATTTAGCGCGTCGATTAGGTCTTGCCATCGGCGCGCGGGCGGCCCGAGCGTCGGCAGTGAATCGTCCAGGCGCACATGCCAGCCAATCTCGGATTTGACGAGGTCGCCTATGCGCCGGCCGTCGCGGTAAAGCAGGCGGCGCCCCGGCGGGAGATGGCGTTGACGTTTTGTGTAATACATCACGCTACGGCTCCTCAGCGCTTTAGGGTGCCGGAACCCGCCGGCGCGGTAACCTCTAACTTCTTGGCCATCCGCCGTATCCGGCGGATGACCGATGGGGTAAGCGCGTGGCAAGTCGTATAACGACCTGCCACATTGTCCCAAACCCGGACCGTGCCGTCATTATCGACGGCAACAGAACGGGTTTCGACGGGGAAGCTAGAAAAAAATTTCGCTCGAGCCTTAAAAATTTTCATGACCTTTCTCCTGCGCCCTTACCTTCTTTCCTCTTGTACCCGATTCTGAATACAATGTATCACGTTATGAGGGAGAGCGTGATACCGTTCGTCTGATACTATGTACCATTCATCGGAAAGTTCTAGGATCGATACCGCGAATCTGAGAGCCGATACTCCAGAAGATCGAGCAGCCGCTGAGGCATACGCCTAGCCGATTTGTTCGAGGTGGGCCGGCGCCAGGCGATGACGGCCCATACGCTGACGCCGAGCAGTTCCGCTACTCGCTGCGGACTGAGACTGTGACGGTCCATGAGGTCCTGGAGTCTGGACTGTGTGCTCATAGCCGAAATAGTACACTGTACCACCACGAAGCGCAAGCACGGCAGCGGCCGTTATAGAGTGGGTGAAATACGCTCAATACCGTTCGTCGGATGACGTGGTACCGTTAGTCAGATGATTGTTCATAGGAAATTATGGTAACAATAGTAACAGTGGTAACATCCTAAGTTATTGATTCTTGGTCATGTTACCACTGTTACTATTGTTACTACTTATCTATAGATGTACAGAATATATATATATGTACGCGCGCGCCTGCTATTCCCAGATCATTACGGGGTAATTACGGGATAATATATAGACCCACGGTAACAGTTGTAACAGTAGTAACAACGCTCGTAACCCTCCGTGTAATAACAAAAAAATGTGTTACCTTCACATAACGGTTGCGTAGGGCGACCGCCGTTCAACGATTGTGCGACGCATGTATGGGGGTATAGGGGCTGTGTAAATAGTTCAGCCAGCACCAGCCTACGACTCTAGCGTGGTGGAATATTCCACGGCAGAGGGTGTTGAGATAATCACATCACCGGCGTATGGTGACCACACCCGACTCTGGAGACTACTATGAACGGTAACGGCGAGGCTGCGCGCGAGGAAGTCACACAGGGCGGAGACGCGCCGGCCGTGGCGGCACGCCGCCGTGCGATGGACGCGCAGCTCCCGTACGCCGCGCTGACGGCGGAGGAGCAGCTCGAACGCGTGCACCACGTGGTCGCGATGCTCGATCAGCGCGTCGCGATGCTGCAACAGCTCCTCGACGCGCTCACGCGCCACGCGCATGCGCCGGACGGCACGCTGATGACGCCGCTCAAGCTCGCCATGGGCGCGATCCACGGACGGGCGCTTGGCGACAACCCCCAGGCCTGGTTCTGACGCGCGATGGCGCGCGGGCACAAGCGGACCTCGAACCGCCATTTCGTGCCGGCCCCGCACCGGCGCCCCGACGCCCGGGCCGCCGCCGCCGCCGCCCTCGGCGCGCTCGACGTGGCACACCGCAGACGTCTACGCCGCGATGCGCGCGCCCGCTGATCCCCGGTGCCCGCGCTGCGGCTCGCGCTGGCATCCAGACTGCGCCGATCCGGCCACCGCACGCGAGATGAGCCTCGCCGAACGCCTGGCGTGGGGGTTGGTGGTGCTCGCCCTCACCGTGGGGCTGCTCGCGCTCGTGGGGTGTGCTCACGTCAATTTCATGCTCGACGCCGGCGCGGACCGGGCGAACCAGTGGTCGGTTGGCTGGTGGCCACGATGAGCCGACTGCACGCCGCGGAGTTGTGTGACGCGCTGATCCGCGCTATCAACGCACGGCTGCACGCGCCGGCGCCGACGCCGCCGCGCCTGTTGGCGCTCGAGCAGCAGGCGCGCGCGGACTACGAAGCGGCGCTCTCGCGTTGGCTCGGCGGCCGGATCAGCGCGTTCCACGATGATGGCCGGCAGCCCCCGCAAGCGTGAGCGGCTCGACCGGCTCGCCGCACTCATCGGCGATCCGGCGACGTTGCGCGAGCTCTGCTGCCAGATCGCCGAGGGCACGACGGTGCTGGAGTGGTGCCGCGCGCACGACGTACCATACAGCGAGGTGAGCGCGTGGCTTGCGGCCGAGCCCGAACGGCGCGCGAAAGTCGATGCCGCGTTGCAGCTGCGCGGTGAGTATCTCTCGGAGATGGTCATCCGCAATCTGCGCTTGTACGCCGATGTCGACATCGCGCAGGCCTACGGGTCCGACGGTCAGCTGCTCCCGATCCAGCAGATGCCGGAGAGCGTCCGCCGCGCGATCCAGGCGTTCGAGGTCGTCGACCACGAAAACCCCGACGACGCGCCGTCACGCGGACCGACGCGCACGCGCAAGGTGAGACTCGTATCGCCCGAGCGCGCCGTGGAGCTGCTAGGCAAATACCGGCGATTGTTCGTCGATCGCGTCGAGCACGGCGCCGACGAGTCGCTCGAGGAATTGCTGACGCGCTCGCGCGAACCGGAGCCGCCGGAGTGACCTGCGTCAGCGTCACATTCGACCTGCGCGATGAGACTGCGCGCGTCGCGCTGCGCGCTTACTTGGCCGCAGCGCAGCGCCGCGGCGAAACCCTAACGGACGAACTCGCGGCGTGTCAGGCGGAGCTAGACCGCCTGGACCGCGAACGGGTGGACGAAAAGCACCCGCCGTTGTTTCGTACGGTGTGAACCAACGCCGCGCCGACGCCGCCCGCCGTCTTCGCGCTTGGCGCGAGAATCCCGTCCAGTTTGTCACCGAAGAGTTCAAGGTCGAGCCAGACGCCTGGCAGCGCGAACTCCTCAAGGTATTTCCGTCGCCGGATCCGGACAAGCGGCGCATCGCGCTACAATCGTGCGCCGGACCGGGCAAGACCGCGGCGCTCGCGTGGTGTGGGTGGAATTTCCTCGCGTGCTATGGCGAGCGCGGCGAGCACCCCAAGGGCGCGGCGGTGTCGATCACCGCCGAGAACCTGCACGACAACCTGTGGGCCGAGCTCGCCAAGTGGCGCGAGCGATCGGAATTTTTAACGCGCGCGTTCGAGTGGACCGGGAACCGTATCTTCGCGCGCGACCATCCCGAGACCTGGTTTATCAGCGCGCGCTCGTTCCCAAAAACCGCGAACGCCGAGGAACAGGGTCGCACGCTCTCGGGCCTGCATGCCAAATATGTGCTCTACCTGATCGACGAGTCCGGCGACATCGCGCCGGCGGTTCTGCGCGCGGCCGAGCAAGGACTCTCGCGCGTGGCGTGGGGCAAGATCCTGCAGGCGGGCAACGCGACAAGCCACGCCGGGATGCTGTACTTCGCGGCGGCGACGCAGCGCCAGCTGTGGCACGTCATCGAGATCACCGGCGACCCTGACGACCCGCAGCGCTCACCGCGCATCGACATCGAGTGGGCGCGTGCGCAGATAGCGACCTACGGACGCGACAATCCGTGGGTCATGGCGTACATCCTTGGCAAGTTCCCCCCGGGCGGCCTCAACCAGCTGATCGGCCCGGACGAATGCCAAGCGGCGATGCGCCGGCACCTGCGCGAGACCGAGTACAACTGGGCCGCGAAGGTGCTCGGCGTCGACATCGCGCTCTACGGCGACGACCGCACCGTGCTGTTCCCGCGCCAGGGCCTCGCCGCGTTCACGCCGGTCGTGCTGCGCAATGCCAAACCGACCGAGATAGCGGCGCGCATCGCGCGCGCGGCGGAGGCGTGGGACCCGGACGCGATACTGATGGACAACACGGCCGGCTGGGCCGCCGGCACGCTCGACCTGGTGCAGCAGGCGGGGTTGCGCGCGATCGGGATCGACTTCGGCGGCAAGGCGAGCGACAGCCGCTATTTCAACAAACGCGCGGAAATGGCGTTCGCCGCGTGCGAGTGGATCAAAAACGGCGGCGCGCTACCGCTGCTGCCCGAGTTCACGCGCGAGGCGACGGCGCACACGTACACGCTGATCGGCAGCAAGTTCATGATCGAGCCCAAAGAGAAGGTCAAGGAAAAATTGCAGGGTCACTCGCCCGACCTGTTCGACGGCTTCATCGTGACGTTCGGCCTGCCGATCGCGCCGCGCCGGCCGGCGTTGCTCGATCCCGTAACCGGTTTAGCGCTTGCCAACCCGCACACCACCGGCGATTACGATCCGTTCGACCCGAGCCGGTGGTAGACCACGCCGGCGCCGCTGCACAGGCTCCGGGGTATTGAGACTTCCCCGACACGTGGCATAGTCGCGCGCCGTGAATGCTGTACATCTGCCGGCCGACGAATTGGCGCTCGCCCGCGAGCGCGCGCCGGATCTGTGGCCGGAGATCATGCCGCTGTTGCAGGCGCATTACCGCGAAATCGCCACGTTCCAGGACATTGCGCTCGACCCCGACGTAGACGCCTACAACACCGCCGAAGCGGCCGGCCTGTTGCGCTGCTTCACCGCGCGCCGCGGTGGTGTCATTGTCGGTTACGCGATTTTTTTAGTGCGCACGAGTGTGCACTACCGGCAATCGCTCCAAGCCGTGGAAGACGTGTTGTTCGTCGATCCCCGCTACCGCGGCACGCTGATCGGGTGGCGACTGGTGCGCTACGCCGAGCGCGCGCTTGCCGCCGAGGGCGTGCAAGTGGTCTCCCACCACGTGAAGCTCACGCATCCCGCGCTCGGCCAGCTTCTCGCGCGCTTGGGGTATATGCCGATCGAAACGATTTACGTCAAGCGACTCGATCGCGCCGTGACGGAGGAGCCGGAATTAGGAGATGCCCATGGGCCTTAGCGCGATGATCGGTATCGGCGGCGTCGGCTCAGGCATCGCGGCCGGAGATTATGTCCTCGACCGGTTGGCCGAACCGCAACGCCGCGCGCAGGAGCAAATAAACGCGCAAATAGCCGCCGACCGTGCCGACCGTGAACGTACCGAACGCAATCGCCTCGCCCAAGAACAGGCCACGGCGCAACGTATCGCGCTCGCGCGCCAGCACGCTCAATTCGCTGCCCTGCGACGCGCCGTGGGGGCGCGCAGCACCATCCTCACGACACCGCTCGGCGCGGTCGGTGAACCAACGGTGCAGCGGCAGACGGCGCTCGGGAGCTGACGGCGATGGCCACTCGCCCACCAGAGACCAAGCGCCAACGCTACGATCGCCTGTGGTCGTATCTGCTAAACGAGCTGAACAGTTCCTGGCGGCCACACTGGCAAGAGATCAACGACTACGTGAGCCCGCGGCGCGTGCGCTGGAACAACAGCACCGACCGCAACCGCGGCGAGCGCCGCAACCAGAAGATCATCGATGCGCACGGTTCGCTCGCCCTGCGCACCGCGACGGCGGGGCTCATGGCCGGCGTCACGTCGCCCGCGCGCCCGTGGATGCGCCTCACCACGCCGGATCCGGATCTCGCCGAGTTCGGGCCCGTCAAGGAGTGGCTGTACACCGTCACGCGCCGCATGCTGGATGTGTTCGCTCGCAGTAATTTCTACAATACGCTGGGTCCGTTCTACCGCGATATGTTGGCGTTTGGCACGGCGGCGGAACTCTTACTCGAGGACGGCACCGACGTGTTGCGCGGATACGGGTTCCCGCTCGGGTCGTACGTGATTGCCACCGACGACACCGGACGCGTCGACACGATCCTGCGCGAGTTCACGATGACCGTGCGCCAGATCGTCCGGCGCTACGGCCAACGCGATGACCGTACCGGCGCCGCGCGTTGGGACAACATCAGCCATCACGTACGCCAGCTATGGGACGGCGGTCACTACGAGAATCCGATCGAAGTCGTGCACGTCATCACGCCGAACGCGGACTACGACCCGCGTCGGCTGTCGGCGGCCTATAAGCGTTGGGCCTCGTGTTATTTCGAGAAAGCGTCGCGCGAATACATCGCCACAGACCGCGAAAAATTCCTCCGCGAAAGCGGTTTTGACCGATTCCCGGCACTTGTCGGCCGGTGGGATCTGGCGTCGCACGACGACGTCTATGGATGGCCGTGTCCGGGAATGGACGCACTAGGGGACATCAAGTCCTTGCAGCTGTTGCAAAAGCGCAAGGCGCAAGCGATCGAGAAGGCGTATAACCCGCCGCTGACCGGGCCGGCGTCGCTGCGCACCACGCGCGTCAGCTCGCTCCCGGGCGACATCACGTACGAGGACGTGCGCGAAGGGCAAAAAGGCCTGCGCGCGATCTACGACGTGAAGCCGGACATCCAGGGTCTGCTGCTCGACATCGACGACCACCACCAGCGCATTTCGCGGGCGTTCTTCGAGGACCTGTTCTTGCTGCTCACGCTGCGGCGCGACGACGACCCGCAGAAGACCGCGCGCGAGGTCGCCGAGTTGCACGAGGAAAAACTCATCATGCTTGGCCCCGTGCTCGACCGGCTGGACAACGAGGTGCTCGGGCCGGCGATCGATCTCACGTTCGACATCATGCGCCGGTTCCCGGACCGCGAACTGATCCCCGCGCCGCCCGAGGAAATCGCCGGCGTTGACCTGCGCGTCGAGTACATCTCGGTGCTCGCCCAAGCGCAGAAGCTTATCGGGGTCGGGGCGATCGAGCGTTTCTGGACGAACGTGCGCATGATCGCCGACATCAGGCCCGACGCGGTCGACAAAGTCGACACCGATCAGATGATCGACGAACTCGGCGATGAGATCGGCGTGCCGCCGCGCATCCTCGTGCCCGACGACAAAGTGGTCGCGATCCGCGACGCACGCGCGCAAGCCCAGGCCCGCGCCGAGAAGCTCGCCGTGCTCGCGCAGGCGGCCGCGACCGGCAAAACGCTCGCCGATACCGATACCGGTGGCAAGAATGCGCTGACCGATCTCGTGGCCGCGGCTGGGGGGAACGCGTGAACCGGCCACTAGTCGATCGGCCCCTGGTGCGTAACGCCGGCGACGCGAAACAGGTCGAGCGCGCGGGCGAGAAGGAGACGCGCCGCCACGAACGCGAGGCCGCGGATCTGACGGCTGTCATGAGCACGCCCGCCGGCCGGCGTTTCATCTGGCGCCTCATGCGCACCGCGAACCCGGGCGTGCAGTTTACCCCCGACGCGCGCTACCAGGATTTTTTGCTCGGCAACGCCAATGTCGCGACCTGGCTCGAGGCCGACATCGAGCGTGTCTGCCCGGCCCTATACGACCTGATGCGCCAAGAGGCGCGCAAACGAACGGAGACCGACTATGTGGACTAAGCAAGATGAAGCGGGGACGGATGGCGCGGCCGCCGGCGCCGGCGGCAAGCCGGCCGGCGCGGCCCCCGCCGGGACCCCCGCGACCGATGGCGGGAAACCCGCCGACGGCAAACCCGCCGGAGAAGCAAAACCGGAAGGCAAACCGGCCGACGGCGCCAAACCGGCAGCTCCCGCCGTACCCGACAAGTACGAGCTCAAGCTGCCCGAGGGAGCGCTGCTGCAACCCGCCGCGATCGAGAGGACAGCCGCCACCGCAAAGGCGCTGGGACTCTCCCAGGAGAACGCCCAAAAGGCGCTCGACTTCGCGCATGGGGAGGTCAAGGCCTACCACGACAGTTTGCTCAACGACCACCAAGCACGCACCGCCCAGTGGGCCGCCGATGCCAAGGCCGACAAGGTGCTCGCTGGCGAGAAGGGCGATCAGTTCGAGCACCACGTTCGCCTCGCCATGAACGCCTTCAAGCATTGGTTCGGCGACGCGCTGGTCAAGGAAATGGAAGCGACAGGTTTCGGCAACCACCCAGCGGTGCTACGCGGTTTCTTGAAAATCGCGCAAGCCATGGCCGACGACAAATTCGTCACCGGAAACCAGGGCGGCACGCCGCCCGCACGAGACGCCGCGACCGTACTGTACGGCGGCGACTCGACCCCGTAACCCAACGCAGGAGATCTGCAAATGAAATGGCTACTGAATCCGCGTGCGCAGATGACGATATTTGTGCTCGTCGCGAGCGCGCTGACGTTCACCGGTCAGGCATTCGACCCGACCGGTCTCGGTATCTCTATCGGCATCCTCGGTGCCACGCTCGGCGCCACGGTCGCGACACTCGCCGATTGGGCCAAGCGGCTCGATCCCGACGGCAAAGTCCCGACCATCGTCGAGCTGCTGTCGCAGACGAACGACATCCTGAAGGACATGTTGTACAAAGAGGGGAACTTGCCAACCGGCGAGCGCGTCACGGTGCGCACCGGCCTGCCGACCGTAGCGTGGCGGCTGCTCAACCAGGGCATCGCCACCAGCAAATCGACGACCGCGCAGGTCGACGAGCACGCCGGCATGCTCGAAGCGTTCAGCGAGGTCGACAAAGATCTCGCGGAGCTGAACGGCAACACCGAGGCGTTCCGACTCTCCGAGGCACAGGCGTTCATCGAAGCGATGAACCAGGAAATGGCCTCGACGCTGATCTACGGCAACAACGGCACGGCGCCGGAGGAGTTCCTAGGATTCGCACCGCGCTACGCGTCGCTCTCGGCAACCAACGCGCAGAATATCCTCTCCGCCGGCGGCGTCGGCAGCGATAACACGTCGGTGTGGCTGGTCGTCTGGGGCGCGAACACCGTGTTCGGCGTGTTCCCGAAAGGGAGCAAAGCGGGCTTGGTGCACGAGAACCTCGGGCTGCAAACGGTGCAGACCGGCACCGGTATCGGCACCGGCCGCATGCGCGCCTACCAGGATCACTGGCAGTGGAAGAACGGCCTGGTGCTCAAGGATTGGCGCTACGCAGTGCGCATCGCCAACATCGACGTGTCCGACCTCGTCGCCGCCACCGGCACGCAAGCGGGTTCGGCGTCGACCGAGCTGATCAAGCTCATGGCGCGCGCGATTGACCGCATCCCCGCGATGGGGATGGGCAAGCCGGTGTTCTACGCCAACCGCACCGTGATGTCGCACCTGCGCATTCAGGCGCTCAACAAGAGCAACAGCGCGGTCGCGTTCTCGGAAGCGATCAACCAGTTCGGCGAGCGTATCCAAACCGGTCTCACGTTCCTCGGCATCCCGGTGCGGATGGTCGATCAATTGTTAGAAACCGAAGCCGCCGTGACCTAACCGCTAAACAGCAAAGGAGATTGATCATGAAGTACCTCAAAAATCGTACGGTGCAGCGGCTGGTGCTCGTCGCCGTGGTCGCCGCGGCCGCGGCTCTGGGCTACGACTGGACCGCCGCCGGCATTCTGATCGTCGGCGCGATTCTCGATTCGCAGAACCTCTACTCGGATGCGCAAGCGTTGACCGCGACCGCTGTCTCGACCAACGTCATCGATCACGGCGCCACCGAGCGGCGCCTGGGCAGCGGCGAGCCGATGGGGGTCCTTATTACGGTCGACGTCGCGCTGGCCGGAACCACGCCGACATTCCAGGTTACGCTGCAGTCGGATTCGGCCGATACCTTCCCCTCGCCCGCGACGGTGGCGCAGACCGAGACGTTTTCGACGCTCGCCGCCGGTGCCCAGATCGTGCTGCCGGTCCCGCCACGGAAGGCAACCGAGCGCTTCACGCGGCTCAACTACACGCTCGGGGGGACGACGCCGACGATCACCGTTACGGCGGCGCTCATGCCGCTGTCGATGATCCCGACGGACGCGATCTACCCTGACGGGTTCGCGATTACGTAATAACCGATATGTGGCGGCCAAGGACGGCCGCTGTGTGTTGAGGAGGTGAACGATGCGAGTACGTGCCAAGGGCAACCCGACCGACGCGACGAAACGGTACGCCGGGTATTACAACTACGTCCGGCGCAAACCGGGCGATGTGTTCGATCTGCTCGATCCGAAACACTTTTCCGAGAAGTGGATGGAGCGGGTCGATCCGAACGAACCGAAGACGCCGGCGCCGGGCGAACCGACCGCCGCCGAGATCGCGGCCGAGCAGCGCGGCAAAGTCGAGCACGACCTAGACCGACAAGTGCCGCTCGCGCGTGCTGGCAGCCGCGCGAAATCTGTGGTCGGGCCGCCGCCGGTTGGCCCGCCGACCGGCAACCAAGAGGTGATCTGATAACGCCCCCGTTCGGGGCGGCACGCCGCCCCATTTTTTTTGAGGAGGTACACGATGGGCAGCAAGCGCAAGGGCGGCGGGCGCCGCCGGCGGTACGGAACATGGACCTCAAAAACTGACATGGACCTCAAAAACATGCAGCTCTCGAAGGCCGAGAGCGAAACGATGCTGAGCCCATCGAAGCCGAGTGACGGCCCGCGCTACCCGTACGGTTTACAACTGCATTTGACGACCGAGGTGCTCGACAAACTCGCACTCGCCGGCCTGCCCGAGGTCGGCGCGACCGTAATGGTACACGCGCGCGCCACCGTCGTGAGCGTATCGCAGCGCGAGGAGCAGGACGGCGACAAGCAAAAGACATGTGAGCTGCAGATCACCGATCTCGCGCTCGCGCCTGAGCCAAAGGACGGCGACCTGGCGCGCGCGCTCTACGGCGCATGAGCTCTGACGTCGACATCTGCAACATGGCCCTCGGCCATGTCGGCGTGTCGCGCGAGATTAACTCGCTCACCGAAGGCACGACCGAGGCCGATCAGTGCCGGCGCTATTATGCGCCGACGCGCGACGCGATGTTCCGCGATCACGACTGGCCGTTCGCGCAACGCTACGTCACGCTCGGTCTCGTCGCCAATAACCCGAACGATGACTGGGGCTACGCGTACCGTTACCCGAGCAACTGCGTGCGGCTCGTCAAGTTCGTGCTCGGCGCGCGCGCCAACGTGACACGCGTGCCGTACGAACTCGCGCACGATGATGCCGGCAAGCTGATCTACACCGACCAGGCGGACGCCGTTGTTAAGATCATCGCGGTAGTCCAGAACAGCGAGCTCTACGATCCGGCGTTCGTGATCGCGTTGTCCTGGCGGCTCGGCGCCGAACTCGCCATCCCGTTGTCGCGCAGTGAGAAGGAGCGCGACTACGCCTATAAGCGTTACCTGACCGAGTTCGCGGTCGCGCGCGCCCTGGCCGGCAACGAAACCGGCGCCGACGCGCCGCCAGAGGCCGAGTCGATCCGGGCGAGGGAATAACGCATGTCATCCGGATCACGGCGCTCAGGATTTCCGCGATGCCATCCGTGATTCAACGTTCGTTCGCCGGCGGGGAGATCGCCCCGGCACTGCACGCGCGCGCCGATCAAGTCAAATACGCGACGGGGCTGCGCACTTGCCGAAACTTCGAGATCCAGAAGCACGGCGGAGTCGCGAATCGTTCCGGGTTCCAGTACGTCGCCACCACCGCGCTCAGCGGACGGCGCATACGCTTGATCCCATTCGATTTCAGCGATACGCAGACCTATGTCCTCGAGTTCGGCAATTTATATGTTCGCTGGATCACCGCCGGCGCGCGTCTCGTCGTGTCCGGTGTACCCGCATGGAACAACGCGACGATTTATCAACCGGCCGATCTTGTCGTAAACAACGGCGTCAACTTCTATTGCCGGTTGACCAACATCGCTCAGCAGCCGCCGAACGCGCTGTATTGGTACCCCTTGCCCGGCAACATCTACGAGATACCGACGACGTATCCCGAGGCCGATCTGCAGGGGCTGCACTTCGTGCAGTCGGCCGACGTGTTAACCATTACGCACAGGAATCAGCCGCCTCAAGAGCTGCGACGCGAAGGTCATACACGATGGCGATTCGTTGGCATCGACACGACCGTCGCCGGGATTGCCGCCCCGGCCACGCCCACGATTACAGCCGGCGCGGCCGGGAGCCTCGGATACGGATATCGGTTAACTGCCGTCGCCGCCAACTACGAGGAATCACTGCCATCTGGTTTACAGACCGTGACCTCGGCGATACCAACCGAGTCGGCCCCGAACGTGATTAACTGGACCGCCGTCACCGGCGCGCAGCACTATCGGATTTACAAAAGCTACGGCGACACGCTGACCGGTTTCATCGGCATCGCGAACGGCACGAGTTTCAAGGACATCGGGCTATCGCCCGACTTCAGCGTCACCCCTCCGGTCGCCCAAACGCTGTTCAACCAGAGCGGCAACTATCCCGCGACGGTAGGCCAGTTTCAGCAACGCCGGCAGTTTGCGCGCGCCGATACGGCGCCCGAGACAATTTGGAACAGCCGCTCCGGCCTGCGCAGCAACTTCACGCTCTCGTATCCGGCGCAGGACGACAATGCCATTACCTTCACGCTGAGCGGCCGGCGCGTCAACGAGATTCGGCATTTGTTGGAGCTCGATGCGCGTTTCCTCGTGCTCACGACGAACGGCGAATGGGAGATCGAGGGCGACGTCGACGGCGTTCTCACACCGGCGCACATCAACCCGCGGCAGTTCGGCCACAACGGCGCGGCCACGGTAATCCCGGCCATCGTCGACGACACGGCGGTGTTCGTGCAAGCGCGCGGCAACCGCCTGCGCGATCTGCGTTACGAGGTGGTTGACACCGGCGGTAAAACCCAGAGTTACCGCGGGCGTGATCTGTCGGTCTACGCGGTGCACCTCTTCAAGCGCTACGCCATCACCGAGCTCGCCTACCAGCAACAGCCAAACTCCGTCGTCTGGGCCGTGCGCTCGGACGGCGCGCTGCTCGGTCTGACCTACGTGCGCGAGCACGACATTTGGGGCTGGCACCGGCACGACACCGACGGCACGGTAGAAAATATCTGCGTGGTGCCCGAAGGCGGGGAGGACGCGCTCTACGCCGTCATCGCGCGCTTGGTGCCGGCCATATCCCCGACAATCCCGCAGCGCTACATCGAGCGGCTGCACAACCGGCTCGTGACCAACATCGCAATCGACGCGTTTTTCGTCGATTCGGGACTCACGTACGACGGTCGGCACACGGCCGGGAACGAGACCATGACGTTGTCCGGCGGCACGACGTGGGACGTCACCGAAATCCTGACGCTCTCATGGAGCCCCGGCGCGTTCACCGCCAGCGATATCGGCAACGAGATCGTGTTGCGCGCCGGCGGTGATACATTGCGCCTCAAGATCGTCGGGTTTACGAGCTTCACGCAAGTTACGGTATCGCCTAGCAAGAACGTGCCGACGGCGTTTCGCAATGTAGCGATCACGAACTGGGGGCGCGCTGTCGATCGGTTAAGTGGCTTCGGCCACCTGGAGGGTAAGACGCTGGTCGCGCTCGGCGACGGCAGCGTGGAGACCGGCTTAGTCGTCACCGCCGGCGTGATTACGCTGTCGCGGCCGTATGAGGTCATTCATGCGGGCCTGCCGTACACCGCCGACCTTGAAACGCTCGACCTCGAGGTCGTCAACGGCCAGACGCTCGCCGACAAGCAGAAGCGCATCAATCGCGTCACTGTGTTCACCGAGGAGGCGCGCCACCTCAAGGCCGGCGACGACGCCGATCACCTCAAGGAGCTGCCGATACCGCCGGATCTATACGCCAGCACGAGCGCGGTGCTGCCCGGCAAGGTCGAGATCGTCCCGACCGCCAGCTGGAACAACCACGGGCGCGTGTTCATCCGCCACGACGTGCCGCTGCCGCTGACGATCAACGCCATCGTGCCGACCGGGTTCGTCGGCGGGTGATTCTGACAGGAGCGTGATATGGCATTCTCGGCCGCGATCGGGTTAACCGCCTTTAGCGGCATCTCCCAATACCAGGCGCAGCGCCGCGCTGGGCGCATGAATCAGCAGCTCGCCGAATACAACGCCGAGCTTGCCGAGGCAGATGCGCTCGAGGCGACGCGTCGCGGCGGCGAAGGCGCCGCCCGCGCGCAGAGTCAAGCACGGCGCATGATCGGCACCCAGCGTGCCCGCCTCGCGGCGCAGGGCATCGACATCGAGAGCGGCTCGGCGGCCGACATCCAAGCCGACACCGTGGCCATCAGCGAGATGGACGCGCTGACGCTCCAAAACAACGCCGTGCGCGAGGCCTTGGGCTACCGTACGAGAGCGCGTGGTTACCGCATTCAAGGCGCCCTGGATCGCGCACGCGGGGACACCGAGGCGCTCGGCACGTTGCTGACCACCGGCGCCCGCGCGTTCGGGCTCGGTTACCGCGGTAATTCGTAATGCCGCGCGTCCCCATTGCCGAGCGCCAGATACAGCCGACGGGCCAAGCCGGGGCGCGGCTCGACGTGCGCGCGCCGGCACTGACGGGCATCGGCCAGGGGCTCGGCACTGTGGCCGAGGTGGCCGAGCGCATCGCCGAAGCCGAAAAGCGCAAAGGCGATCAGCTCGCCGTGCTCGAGGCCGACCGCCGGCTCGGGGGCATCGAGACGCAACTCCTCTACGACCCGGCACAGGGGGCGCTCACCAAGCGTGGCAAGGACGCCTTCGCGGCGCCGGAATCGGTGTTGCAGACCTTCGATGAGCAAGTAGGCGAGATTGAGCGCGGCCTCACGAATGACGCACAGCGCCTGGCGTTTCGCCGCACCGCGACCATGCGCCGCCTCACCATCGACCGCGCGTTGCAGCAGCACGTCGCTGCCGAGATCCGTGCGTACGACAGCGCCGAGACCAACGCCTACCTCGCGAATGAGATCGACGCTGGCATTGCCGCTGCCGGTGACGCTGAGCGCATCGAGCTCGCGATCGGTCGTACCCGTGCGGCGATCGTCGACCATGCGCGCCGCAACGGCCTGCCGCCCGAGTGGCAGCAGCAGAAAATCGCCGCGACGGCAAGCCAGATCCGCGCCGGCGTCGTCGAGCGGCTGCTCGCGGCCGGGTCCGATCGGGCGGCGAAAAGCTACTACGAGACGCACCAGGCGGAGATTCTCGGCGGCGAGCGCGCGAAACTGGAAAAAGCGCTCGAAGTCGGCAGTTTGCGCGGCGAGTCGCAGCGCCAGGCCGACGCGATTCTCCTCGAGCACGGCGAGCTGGCCTCAGCGGTTGAGGCGGCGCGCCAGATCAAAGACCCCGAGATCCGCGACGCCGTGACGACGCGAGTGAAGGATTATTTCACCACACGCCGCGCCGCCGAAGAGGAAAAGCGCGCACGGACGTTTCGCGCCGCCGCGCAGGCGCTCGAGAGGAGCGGCGGGGACTTGCGGGTAGTTACGCCGGCCGATTGGGTGACGCTCGATCCCGGCGAGCGCCGCGCGCTCGAAATCCGCTCGCGCCAGATCCGCGAGGGCGTCGAGCCCGTCACGAATTGGGACCGCTACTATGGGTTGCTGTCGATCGCGTCCGATGAGGCGACGCGCGCGCAGTTCCTGCGCCTCGACTTGATGCAGTATCGGCATGAATTGTCGGATACCGAGTTCAAGGATCTCGCCGGCAAACAAGCGGCGCTGCGCCAGGGCAAGCAAATCGACGAAGCGCTCGACGGTTACCGGACCAAGAAACAAATCGTCGACGATGCGCTCAACGCGATCGGGATCGATCCGACGCCGAAGGACGGCACTAAGGACGCCCGGCGCGTGAACGAATTTCGCCGCCAAGTCGATGGGCATATCCTCGACCTGCAAGCGCGCACCGGGAAGAAAGCCACCACCAAAGAAGTACAGGAGATCGTCGATACGCTCCTCATCAAGGGCCGGATCCCAGGCAGTGGGTATATCTGGGATACGAGGAAGCGCCTGTATGAGCTCGCGCCGGGCGAGGCCTTCGACGTCGACGTCGACGAAATCCCGCGCGCCGAACGGCAGAAGATCGAGGAGGCACTCAGGCGGGGTAATCGGCCGGTGACGCCGGCGGCCATCGTGGAGTTGTTCAAGCTGAAGCACGTGCGTGAGTCCGCGCCCTGATGCCGCCGCTCAACGAATACGACGATATTCTTGCGCGCGGCCAGGCGCCGGCCGGCAATGAGTACGACGAGCTCTTGGCCGAGCAGCGCCGCGGCGAGATTTCCACACTGCGCCAATCATTTGCCGCGGCGGATCCCGACCGGCGCGCTAAGGCGCTCGCGCTGGCCGAGCGCACGCGCCTGCCGGCCGAGGTGGTTGAACGCAACCTCGAGCTCGTGCAGCAGCAGGACGCGATCGCGCGCAACGACTACGATGCGCTGCTCGACCGTATGCCGCGCACGGCCGAGTGGCTGATGGAATCGCCGGATAACGCGGCCGTGGCGCACGACGACCTCGACAACCTCGGCACGTTCGAGGCGCTGACGACGGCGATGAGCACCGGCTACCGCCACGGCCGCCAGACAACCGAGCTCGGTCGCCTCGGTTTCGCCCTGGCCGGCGGCAACCGCGACCCGACGCTTATTCGGCGCGTTGAGACGCTCGAACGCGAGCTCGCTGCGGCACCTGGTGGTCGCGGCTTTTTGGCGCAGTGGGTGTATCCGGCCGCGAAGATCGTTGGGCAGATGCTCGATTCTGGTACCAAGGCCCTTGAAGGCGGCTTTGCCGGAGCGTCGGCCGGGGCAGCCGCGGCCGCGATCGCCGGGCAGATAGGGCCGCAGTTCTTTACGCCAGAGGAGATCGTTACAGTCCCGGTGGGCGCCGGCGCCGGTTTCGTTGCCGGTCTCGGCGCCGGTTTTTGGGGCGACGTCTATCAGGTGGAGGCCGGACATAGCTACCTCACGCTTTCCGGGATTCGCGGCGCTGGCGGCGCGACCATCGCCGAGAGCACCAAGCGTGCGGCCGCGACGGCGGTCGGGCTCATCAACGCCACGCTCGAATCCGTGGGCGTGTATTTCGTCACGGCGCCGTTTAAAGCGGCCGCCAAAAAGTTTGTCACGGAAGGTACCAAGCAAGCGATCATGAAACCAACGGTCGCCGCGGCGGCGGCGAACTTCGCCAAGGCCTATGGCACGGCGGTCGCCGGCGAGGTCACGACCGAGGTCCTGCAGGAGTCGGCCAACATCATGGTCGAGGAGCTTGCCAAGCTCGCGACCGACGGTGATTTTGACACGCTGCTCAACAGCCCCGAGGAGCGCGATGCCGCGGTCGAGCGGCTGTTCGCGATTGCGTCGGAAACCTTCCGCGGCATGGCGCTCGTGGGGTTGCCGGGCGCGACGGTCAATCTCGCGGCCGACGTGCGCAACGTCTCCCGCGCGCGCGAGAACCAGCAGTTCTTCGAAGCGCTCGGCGACACCGCGACCCGCTCGAAACTGCGCGAGCGCCTGCCGGCGAAACTGCAAGAGCTGCTCGAGCGCGTGACGCACGACGGGCCGGTCGAGAACGTCTACATCCCGGTCGAGCAGTTCGCGACGTACTTCCAGACCGCGCGCCTGGATCCGCGCGCCGTGGCCGCCGAGCTGCTCGGCGATCCCGCGGCGTATGACGCGGCGCTGCAAACGGGCGAGGACCTCAAGATCCCGACAGCCCGCTACGCTGCGACCCTGGCGGCGAGCGACCACCACAAGGCGCTCGTGCCGCACCTGCGGCTGCACCCGGACGAAATGACTCCAGCCGAGGCCGACGCGTTCGTCGAGTCGCTGAAACAGGAGGCGGCCGCGCCGGCCGACGTCACCGGCGAGTCCGCGCGCTCCGTGCGCGAGGACGTGCTCGGGCAGCTGCTGGGTTTAGGCTTCGAGCCGGGCACCGCCGAGGCCTACGCCGAGCTCTACGAATCGACCTTCCGCACGCTGGGCCAACGCGCCGGCGTCGATCCGCACGCGCTGTATCAGCGTTACGGCCTGAAGATCGAGCGGCCGACCCCGGAGGTGTTGCGCCAGCACGGCGAAACCGACGCGCTCGACGTGATGATCGAGCGGCTGCGCAAAGGCGATCTGCCGACGGATCGCGACATCTTCGGCCCGTCGCTCGTCGACTTCCTGGTGAGCCGTGGGGGACTGCGCGAGCAGGGGGGCGAACTCGCCGCGCGCGACGCCAGACTCGCCCGCCGCGGGCTCGTGCGCGAGCAGGGCCTCGAGCTCGACCACGCCGCGGAACTCGCGGTTGAGGCCGGCTATCTCGCCGAGCGCGACCCGAACCAGCTCCTCGAGGCGATCGGCGCCGAGCTCGCCGGCGAACCGGTGTTCGCCCGGGGCCGCGCCAACACGCGGCTCCTCGACGTGCGCGGCGCGATCGAGGAGATCGGCACGCAACTGCGCGCGCTCGGTATCGATGTGCGCCAGGTCACTGACAACGAGCGCATCAAGCGGGCGCTGCGCACCGGCGAATCCATCGGCGGGCCGGTGCGGGAGCTGGCACAGCGGGTACGGGAGTTTTTCCAAGGACGGCCGGCGACAGCGCCGGCCGAGACGTTGGACCAATTTCTCTATCGGCGCGAGCAGGCGCGGCGCTCGCGTACGCGCGAGGCTGGCCTGGTTGTTGGCCTGCGCACTCAGGAAGGCGAAATTATCGCTGGCGAGCCGGGGCAGCTCCATTTTCAGTTGCTGCGAGCCTATCCCGAGGAAGCCCAAGGCGCGGAATTTGGCTATGTGGACAAGAACGGGCGTTTCTATACGCGCGGCGAAGCGCACCAAGCCTTTCTCGTAACCGATGCGAGCCAACTCGCGGCCGTGCGGGACACCGGGCTGTTTCAAGATATAATACCCGACCGTGAAACCTCGCCGATACAAGCGCCCGACGGAACGCCTTACCTGGGTGTATCCGAAGGACGAGGTCGCACCGCCTTACGTGGCTACCCGATCTCGCGCGAAGAAGCCGACCGGCTCGCTGACTTCAATGTCGTTTTCCGGGTCGCCGTCAAAGGGCCGGCGGACACGACCGGCCTAGAAGGCTGGTTTCTCGACGCCCGCTTTACCCCCGACGCCCGCACCGCTTCTTACCGCCCAGCCGCCGCCGGCGCCAAGGTGGCGCTGTTCGACGACGACACCCGCGAGCTGATCGAGGCGATCCATCGCCGCGGCGAACCGACGCAGTTCATCATCGACACCGCCCAGGACGTGCTCATCATCGCCAACGCGGAGGGCGAGAGCCGCGTGCCGCTGGGTGGGCGCCCGTACTACCAGCGCGACACCGACATCAAGCGCGGCGCCATCCGCATCGGCGCTGACCGGCAGATCAGCATCCGGCTGCTCGAAAAGGCGGACCTATCGACCTTCCTGCACGAGACAGGGCACTTCTACCTCGAGGTGCTCGGCGACCTAGTGACCCAGGCCGACGCGCCGGCGGACCTCGTCAGCGACTATCAGACGATCCTCGACTGGCTCGGCGTCAAATCGCGCGAGGAGATCACGCCCGAGCACCACGAGCAGTTTGCGCGCGGCTTCGAGGCCTACCTCCTGGAGGGAAGCGCACCGAGCGCGGGCCTGCGCAGTGTGTTCGCCAAGTTCCGCGCCTGGCTCGTTGCTATTTACCGAACGATCGTTCGGCTCAACGTCACGCTGACGGACGACGTGCGCGGCGTGATGGACCGGCTGCTGGCGACCGAGGAGGAGATCGCCGCGGCCGAGCGCGAGGCCGAAATCACGCCGATCTTCGCGACCGCGGCCGACGCCGGCATGAGCGAGACCGAGTTCGCCGCGTACCGTCACACGGTCGCGCAGGCCTCGGTCGCCGCGCGCGAGACGCTACAGCGGCAACTGCTCGCCGAGCAGCAGCGTGCGCACAAGCAATGGTACCGCAAGGCGCGCGCCGCCATCCGCGCCGAGGTCGCGGCCGAGGTCGACGCGCAGCCAGAGCAGCGCGCGGCCGCGCTCCTCGCGCTGGGCACGCTCCCCGACGGCTCGCCGCTGCCCGAGGGGATGCGCCCGTTCAAGCTCGATCGGCAGGCCATTGTAGACGTCTACGGCGCGGACTTCGCGAAACGGCTCCCGCGCAACATGCTGACGCGCGAGGGGGGTGTGGCGCCCGACCCGGCGGCCGAGGCGCTCGGCTATCCCACAGGCGAGCAGCTGCTGCTGGCGCTGGTGAACCTGCGCAAGCGCGACACGCTCATCGAGGCCGAGACCGACGCGCGTCTGCGCGAGCGTTACGGCGATCTGCTGCTTGACGGCACTGCGCTCACGGCCGCGGCGCAGCAGGCCGTCAACGGCCCCGAGCGCGCCAAGGTGATCGCGGCCGAGCTGGCGGCGCTGCGGCGCAAGGCGCGCGAGGTCCGTCCGTTCGTGCGTGCCGAACAGCAGCAGCAGGCGGCAAAACAGCGCGAGGGCCTCTCGACGCTGCGCGGGACGCAGCTGCCGGTCGGGCAGATCCGCGCCATGGCCGAGGGCATGATCGCGCAGAAGCGCGTGCGGGAGCTGAACCCGAACACCTACCTCGTCGCGGTCCGGCGCGCGGCCAAGCAGGCCGTCGAGGCTGCGGCCCAGGGCGCCTACGACGTCGCGGCGGCCGCGAAGCAGCGTGAGTTGCTGAACCTCGAGCTCTACCGGGCGGCGGTCGCGGCGCACGAGGAGGTCGAGGCGATCGCCGATGACATGCAGCGCTTCGGCAAGACCAAGACCCGCGAGCGTATCGGGCGCGCCGGCGCCGACTACCTCGCGCAGATCGACGCGCTCCTCGATCGCTTCGAGTTCAAGCGCGTCTCCACGCGCGAGCTCGCGAACCGCCAGGCGCTCGCGGAGTGGATCGCGCGTAAAGAAGCCGCCGGCGAGACGCTCGGCGAGGAGCTCGCGATACCGCCGCCCCTGATCGACGAGGCGCGGCGCACGAACTACCGCAACCTCACGGTCGAGGAGCTGCGGGGACTGCGCGATGCGGTCAAGCAGATCGAGCACTTCGCGCGGCTCAAGAACAAACTCCTCGCCGCGAAGGTCGCGCGCGAGCGCGAGGAAGCACGCGCCGAGCTCCTCACAGCGATCGAGGCGAACCTTGCGGACCGCGGGCCACCGCCGATCAGCAAGAACGCGCTCTCGGCGACGCAGCGCCTCGGTGCCCGGGCGGCGGCGTTCGACGCCTCACTCCTCAAGATGGAGCAGCTCGTAGACTGGCTGGACGGCGGCAAGCTCGACGGGCCGTGGCACCGCTACCTCTGGGACGGCGCGGCCGACGCCCAGGCGGCCGAGCTCGACTACACACAGCGAATCACGCGGCGCCTGGCGCAGGCGGTGCTCAACATCCCGCGCGAGATCACCAAGCGGATGCGCGAGCGCGTCGCCATTCCCGGCGTCGAGCGGACGATGACGCGCAAGGATCTGCTCGGCGTCGCGCTCAACGTCGGCAACGATTCGAACTACCAGAAACTCCTCAAGGGCATGGGCTGGACCGAGTCGCAAGTCGAGCAGATGCTAGCGCGCCTGACGAAAGCCGAATGGGACTTCGTGCAGTCGGTGTGGGATACGCTCGAATCGCTCTGGCCCGACATCGCTAGGCTCCAGAAGGACCTGACTGGCCTCGAGCCGGAGAAGATCGCCCCGCGCCCGGTGCCGACGCGCTTCGGGCAGTACCGCGGCGGCTACTACCCGGTGATCTACGACCCGCTCGCCTCCGAACAGGGGGAGCTGCAGCTCGCCGCGCGCATCGGCAACCTGGTGGAGGGCACCTACACGCGTGCGACGACGCCGAAGGGGCACACGAAGGCGCGTGTCGAGGAGTTCGCGCGGCCGTTCGACCTCGACATCGACAACCTGCCCGGGCACATCGCCGGCGTCGTCAAGGACCTGACGCACCGCAAGTGGCTCCTCGACGCGAACTGGATCGTCCACGACCGCGAACTGCGCGCGGCGCTGCGGCGCCACTTGGGCGACGAGTACGTTGGGCTCTTCGGAGACTGGGTGCGCCATGTGGTGAATGACCGCAATTTTGCCTCGCTGCGCTCGCTCGGGATCTGGCGCCGCACGATCGAGCAGCTGCGCTACAACGTGATGATTGCCGCGATGGGCTTCAAGGCGGCGACCATGATGACGCAGATCGCCGGCGCCGGGCCCGCGATCGAGGTGATCGGCGGCAAGGAGGGCGACGGGCGCAAGTATTTCCTGCGCGGGCTCGGGCAGTTCCTGCGCCGGCCACGCGCGACCTACGACTACGTGACCGGGCTCTCGGGCGAGATGCGCCACCGCGTGCAAACGCGCGACCGCGACCTACGCGACAAATTGCGACTCCTCCAGGGGCGCGAGGATTTTCTCGCCAAGGTGCAGGAATTCGCGATGCGCGGCATCGTCTACGCGGAGATGATCGTGTCGCTGCCGGCCTGGCTCGGGGCCTACCAGAAAGCCATCGAGGCGGGTGCAACGCCAGAGACGGCGATCCGCGCCGGCGATCGCGCCGTGCGGCTCTCCCAGGGCGCCGCCGGCGCGAAGGACCTGGCCGCCGTGATGGCGAAGAACGATCTGTTCATGCGCACCATCACGATGTTCTATACGCCCTTCAACGCGCTCTACAACCGGCTGCGCGACGTCGGGCACTCGGTGCACGGGATCCGCGACGTGCCGCAGGCGGCGTTTCGCTTGTGGTGGGTATGGCTAATGCCCGCGGTGCTGGCCGAGCTCCTCGCCGGTCGCGGGCCCGGCGATGACGATGAAGGCGAGTGGTGGCTGCGCACGATACTGCTTTACCCGACGCTCGCGGTGCCGTTCCTGCGCGACCTCGCCGTCGGCACGTTCGGGGAGTTCGGCTACCAGCTCTCGCCCCTCGCACAGGTCGGCGAGGCCGTAACGCGTACCGTGCAGAAAGCCGGCAAAGTCGCCGCCGGCGATGCCGACCTTGAGGAGCTCGTGAAGCCGGCACTGCGCACGACCGGGTACCTGCTGGGGTTGCCGACCGGCCAGGTCGAGATTACGGGCGGCTATCTCTACGACTTGGCGCTCGGTGACGACCCCGAAGATCTCGGCGCGTTCGCCCATGACCTGCTGTACCGCCGCCGTGCGGAATGATCCGAGAATGAGTGTTGAGACTTCCCGCGCGGCCGCTATAGTCCGCGCGCAGGAGGAGGTTCCGCTCCGATGACGGTTCCGGTCAGCTCGCGGCGCAACGACTACGTCGGCAACGGCGCGACGGCCACCTATTCCTACACGTTTCGGATCCTGGACGACGACGACCTCATCGTCAGCGTCCAGGACACTAGCAACAACGTCACCAAGCTCACCAAAACCACCGACTATACCGTCCTCGGCGTCGGGCTGTTCTCGGGCGGCTCGATCACGTTCGTGAACGCGGGCCAGCCTTGGCTCACGGGGGGCAACCTCAAGACCAGCTACAAGCTTACCATCCGCGGCAAGCCGGTGCTCGAGCAGCCCTACGACGCGAAAAACCGCGGCGGCTTCTTCCCCGAGGACCACGAGACGGTGTTCGACCGCCTCGCACAGATTGACATCGGCCAGCAAGACGAGATCAACCGCGCGCTGCGCTTCCCGGAAACCGACGGCGTAGCGCTGAACGCGGTGTTCCCGCCGGCCGCTGCGCGGGCGAACAAGTTTTGTGCGTTCGACGCCGCCGGCGGGGGGCCAGGCGCGGTGCCGGTATCGGCGTTCATGGAGACGGTGTTGGACGACACCGCTGAGGCGGCGGCACGTAAAACACTTAAAGCCCTTGGCTCTGAAATGAGTGACATTAAAACGGCCAGCTATACGGTTATCGCCGGCGATCACGGGAAAATTATACCTATGGACGCGTCTGGGGGATCGGTAACCGTAACGCTTCCGGATGCCGCGACAGTTGGAAACGGCTTTGCCGTGACTATCTGTAAAGCCGACCGTGGTCAAAACTCCAATGCCGTCAATATTACCGGCGTCAGCGGCCAACGTTTCGGTTATGACGGCCCGCAGTTCAACATCTCTGGTGCCGTTAATAATGGTTCCGGTCTTATCCGCCTAACAACATCCACCGATAACCGAATTTTCACGACGGGCGAGCGTGTTGTGGTCGCCGGCGTCGTAGGGACGACGGAAGCGAACGGCACGTGGACCGTTACGCGTGTCAGTATGACCCAGGTCGATCTGCAAGGGTCAACGTTTACCAATGCGTATACGAGCGGCGGTACGATCACGCTTATTCGCGAAACAGTCAAACTGCGCGTCAGCGGGTCGTTTGTAACACTGGTTTCCGACGGCACGCGGTGGGTTCCGGTCAACGGCTCACCCGACATCCTGCATTGGGCGCGCGATGTGTTGTTTCACCATAACAACGCTTGGGCTGGTTTTGGCACAAATAATAGTGTGGCGGCACCTATCGACTTTTGGTGGGATGCCGGCGGGTTACGGCTGCACGCCCGGTCCTTCATCGCCTCGGAAACGGGCGATGCACCAGAGTTGGCTATTCAACGCGCCGACGTGAATGCTAGTTCGACTTATCCAGACGGGCCGGGACTTCTGCGGCCAGCGGTTAATACGAACATGGGGCTGATCCATTGGCGCGGCTGGGCTTCCGATGGTTCGCCTTCGTGGGCGAATCGCAGCGCGCAGTTGTACGTTCGGGCCGCCGAGAACATCGCGCAAGCCAACAATGGTGGTCGGCTCATTATCGCGACCACCCCGATTGGCACGAACGCGGGGGCGATAGATCGCTTGGAAATCGACGATCAGGGGCGGCATCTAATTAATACGACGCGCAACAGTGCGCGAGTGACGGAAGATATTACCGGCGCCAGCGACATAGGATTAAACATTCGCGCGACCAACGGGGCTTACGCGGGGAACGTCGTGGAACTTGAATCAACCATCGCCGGCGCGGGCACGTTCTATTTCCTACGGGCGCGCAGCAACATAGGGGGAACCCTCGACGAAGAATTTTTGGTGCGCGGCGATGGCACGGTATTCTCGGACGCCGGCACGGCCATGTCTAGCCCCGCTGACTACGCAGAGATGGTACGCGAGTGGTGGGACGGGAATCCGAATCACGAAGATCGGAGTGGGTGCTCGGTGGTCCTGGTAGACGCGACCGACGGTCGCGTGATTAGGCCGGGCGATTCGGGACACGTGGATACGCGCATTCGGTTGGCTAATTCTCTACCGCACGTTCAACGCGAGGCCATCATCGGCGTCGTTTCCGCCAACCCCGCGGTGAAAGGCGCGGCGGCATGGAATCACTGGATCGGTAAATATGAAAAAGACGCCTACGGCCGGTATGTGATGGAGCGGTGCGAATACGTAACATGGACAGAACACAACATAGAGTACCGGCGCGAACGCGGCCCGGACGGTGAATGGATCACGTTGCCATCGACGACGCGCGAAATTCATCACACCTACCCGATCGACCAAATACCGAAGGATATTGTCGTGCCGCCAGACGCCAAACGTGTCGCGGGATCACGGCGCAAGCTTAATCCGGCCTATGATCCGTCGCGGCCGTATATCCAGCGTGAAGATCGCCCGGAGTGGGATTACGTAGGTCTGCTTGGACGGTTACCCCTGCGCGCCGGAGAACCGACGCATCCGCGATGGGTTATGACCGGGCGATTAACAGATGAGGTCAACGAATGGTTGGTGCGCTGATGCGCCCTAGGATATTTCCGCCGGCGCGTTTAACGAACAGCTTCGCCGCTGTTTTAATGGCGAGGTCTTCGGCCGTCACGTGTTTGATGTTTCCGCCTTTGGTCTTTTTAATGGAGTCTTCAAATTTTTTTTCTAATTCTGTCTCGACGATTTTGCGCAACTCAATCGCAAGATCGACAACGTCTAAAACCGAAATACAGCGATCCGGTGGGTGTTTGCTTAAAAGATTTAATGCCCCGGTTAGATATTTTTTGTTGGCGCGCCAATCGAACATGGCACAATCTTAACATGCAAGACCAAGCACAACAACTCGCCCGCGCCACGGCGAGCGGAACGTTGATTCTGACATTTGAAGGGTTCTCGCATGGGAGCGATTCCACAATCGGCCCTGCGGGCTGCCAAGTTTACGGTTTGGTGTTCTAGCCGATGGACGAGCAACAACTCTGCGCCGCCCTGCACCGCGTCCTCGACGAGCGCATCGAGCGCTCCGGCATTCCGCAGGAGGAGCACTATCTGCACCACATTTGGCTACGCAACAAAATCGGCTCCGACAAAGACGTGCGCGCGCTCATCCGCAACGCGGTGCTCGGCTTCGGTGTGCTGACCGTGCTCGGGTTCGTCGTCTGGGCGGTGTGGGAAGGCATCAAGATCAAGCTCGGCTGGGGTGGGCCGTGAATCTGCTCGGCGGTGGGTGGGCCGTGACACTGACCGATGGGAAGCTGTCCGCGCACTTCGACCTCGAGGAGTTTCTCGTCTCGGAGATCGCCGCGCGCCGCGGCATCGACAACACGCCGACGCCCGAGATCGTCGAGAACTTGAAGCGCCTGGCGCTCGCGCTCGAAGACGTGCGCATGCTGCTGGGGCACCCGATCTATATCACGAGCGGCTACCGTTGCCCCGCGCTCAACGTGGCCGTCGGCGGGAGCGCGACGTCGGCGCACCCGTACGGGCTCGCGGCCGATTTCATTTGCCCGGGCTTCGGCGCGCCGCTCGATATCTGTACCGCGATCGCGGCCGCCGGCATCGTTTTCGACCAACTCATCCACGAGTTCGGACGGTGGGTGCATTTCGGCCTTGCCATCGGCGCTGCCGAGCCGCGCCGCCAAGTGCTGACCGCACGCTTCGCCGACGGTAGCACGCTGTACGAACCCGGTCTGCTTAAGGTGGCCGCATGATCCAACTCATCCTCATCTGGACCGTCGGGTTGTGGTTTCTGTACCGCATCGTGATGTGGCTCAAAAAGCGCCGCGACGCGATCAAGGCCCGTGGCCGGAGCTGGTACTGGGCCGCCTATCTCGTGGCCTTCGTCGGGGTCGTGCTCGACATCGTCTACAACGTCGTCGTCGGGACCGTCATGTTTGCCGATCTACCGCGCGAACTCACCTTCACCGCGCGGCTCAAGCGCTACCGGCGCGGCCCGCTGATCTGGCGCTGGCGTTTGGCGACGTGGTTTTGCGCGCGGCTGCTCAATCCCTACGACCCGAGCGGGGATCACTGCTGATGGGCTGGACCGACACCATTCGAGCCGCCGCCCCCCTGCTCG
The DNA here is from genome assembly GCA_035574095.1 of Burkholderiaceae bacterium. Classification (GTDB taxonomy): domain Bacteria; phylum Pseudomonadota; class Gammaproteobacteria; order Burkholderiales; family Burkholderiaceae_F; genus JAKANT01. The sequence continues at coordinate 27,247 of DATLZG010000062.1, forward strand.
GAACGCTCCTCGGCGGGCCGCTCGTGGGCACGGCGGTGCGGGTGCTCGGCGACACGCTGCTCGGCAAACCGGACGCGACAGAGGCCGAGATCGAGCAGGTCGTCGCCGCCGGCCTGACACCGGAGCAGCTCGCGGCCCTCAAGCAGGCCGACGTGCGCCTCAAAGAGATCGGCCTCGAGGAGTTCCGGGTGGCCGCCGCCGATACCGCGCACGCGCGCGACGCGCACAAAGGCGACCGCGGCGTGTACTGGCTCGGAATCGCGGTGCTCGTCACATTCGCCGCCGTCATGACGGCGGCGATGTACGGGTCCTACCAAATTCTAGTTGGCGGGCTGCAAATCAAAGACGCCGGCGTCATCGCCGCCGTGTTCGGGTTTCTCGGCACCGTCGTCGGCTACGTCGCCGCGAACGCGCAACAGGTCGTGGCGTATTTCTTCGGGTCAAGCCGTGGCTCCAAGGAGAAAACCGACGCTATGGCCCAAGCCTTTACCAATCTGAGGAGGTGACCGTGCCATGACCCAAGCGTTTGTTAATCTGAGGAGGTAACCGATGGCCGTTCGTAACTACGCGAAAACCGGCGTTCCACTCGGCGACGGCCGGTACGAGGTCGCGATCGTCACCTGGTCGGGACTGATCGCCACGCCCGAGCTCGATACCGGGCAACCGTTCGAGGCGCCGCACTTCGCCGATCGCAGCGTGCAGATCCTGGGTGTGCTCGGCGTGGGCGGCAATGTGGTGATCGAAGGATCGAACGACGGCGTGAACTACGCGACGCTCACCGATCCGCAAGGCAACCCGCTCACGTTCAACGCCATCAACCGCCTCGAAGCCGTGACCGAGCTGACCCGGCATATCCGCCCACGCGTCACCGCCGGCGACGGGTCGACCAGTTTCACCGTTGTCATGCTCGTGAGGTTGTCGCCATGAGGCACATCGAGAATATCGGACTGCTCCGCAAGATGCGGCAAGAACTCGCCGCCGTCGATTCGCTGCTGACCGTGGTCGAGGAACTCGGCAACCTCGACCAGGCGCTGGCGGAGGCCAAGGCCTGCATCACCAAAGCGCGCGATGAGGAGGCGGCGCTGCGCACGGCGGTGCAGGAGGCCACCGTCGAGCTCAACGACGTGCGCCGCGCCACCGAAGCGGCGCGCATCGCGTGCCGCGAGCTCGCCGCCAAGGCGGAGGATGAGGCACGCCAGATCCGCGCCGCCGCCGAGGCCGATGCCTCGGCCACGCGCCGCGCGGCCGAGGAAATGCGCGCCGCCGCGCACGAAGAGGTGACACGGGCGCGCGCGGAGCTCGAGCGCGTGCAGCAAGCCATCACTGATGCTAACACCGAGCTTGCGGCCATCAACGGACGCATCGAGAACGCCAAGGCGGCCGCCAGGGCGGCGTTTGGGGGCTGACGACATGCTGCTCAAACGCCACTACCGCCGCGGGCCGGACGGCACACTGCTCGATCCGCCGCAGATCGAGGCCGTCGAGTGCAAAAATACCGGCTGGTCGCCAGCGCAGAACTTCTCCGAAGGCATCGTCGAGGTGGGGGTCACTGAAGGGTGGATGGTGATCGGTAAAGACACGATCACGCTGCGGGTGCGCCCGGAACCTCTGGTGTACACGATCCAGCGTATGCCCGGGCGTTACTGTCTGCATTGCGGGGAGAAACTCCCGGACGACGAGCGCGGGGTCTTCGCGCGTGCGCACCTGGCGCAGGCGCATCCCGAGCAGCCCTCCCCGGATCCCGCTGTGCCCGCCGGCTATGTGAAGGTCAACGCCTACGAGTGCGTGCTTGATTCCGCGCAGCACGCGAAGTACCGCGCGCGCACGATCGGAGAAGCGCGCCGGGAGGCGGCGCAATACTTCCGCGAGCATAAGGGGGCCTCCGGTGGCTGATTTCGTGTTCAACATTGCGAAGGGCCGCGTCGCCGAACTGTATAACCGGGTCGATACGAACGACCCGGCGAACTCGGCGCTGATTATCCTTATCCTTGCTACGGCCGGGATTGAGACCGACGCCGTGCTCAGAGATGTCGATACAGTCGCGGCCCTGCTCGCCGGCACGACAAACGAGGTGACCAATACGGGCTACGCGCGGCGCACGCTGACCGATGCCGATATCGTCGCGTTCGCGCCGGACGACGTTAACGACCGCGTGGACCTCGATATTCCCGACCAGACTTGGACGGCGGTGGCGGCGGGGGATGGCTGGAATGACATGGTGGTCGCCTACGATGCCGACACGACGGCCGGGACGGACGCGAACCTGGTGCCGCTGACGCAGCATGATTTTGTTGTCACGCCTGATGGCAGCGACATCACGGCTCAGATAGCCGCCGCTGGTTTTTACCGGGCTTCGTAATGGCAGCGCTATCCATCGCGGACCGGACGCGTGTTTGGCGTGCGCTGATGCGTCGCTGGTCCAATGAGCGCACGGCGTGCGCGTTCCTGCGGGCGCAGCTCTACGATCCGGCTGCCAACACCGGCGCGGTCGCGGAAACCGATGCCTGGGTCGATACCCACAGCGGCCTGACGACACCGGACACCATCGGCTACAACGGCGCGCTGAACGTTACCATGCGGGCGGCGCTCTCGATCAATCAAAAAACGGACCTGTTCCTGGCCGTCGCCGCCATGCGCCGCGGCCCGGACTACGTGCGCAGTGTCTTTGGGGAGATCGACTAATGGCCACGCGATGCGTTTGGAAACCCGAAGACTTCCGTCCGGCCGGAACCGATTTTCCCGACATCGTCCAGACCGGCGCGGCCAACGACGAGGACCTGGTCGCGGCGCTCGATGCGACCACGTCGGAGGAGTTCGTCGTCGACGGTGTGGCGCCCCAGGGTCTCACCGGCGCGCTGACCCTCGTCGTGTATTACTGGATGGCATCCGCGACGACCGGCGGCGTCGCGGTCGGCGCCGCCGTGCAGGCCGTCACGCCGGGCGATGCGCTCAACCGCAACACGACGGCGAGCTACGACACCGAGAATATCGGCACCGACACCGTGCCCGGCACCGCCGGCAACGAGGATTCGGTGTCGATCACGTTGACGACCGCCGACGGCATGGCCGCGGGCGACGACTTCAAGATCAAGGTGCGCCGCGCCGTGGAGAACGCGAGCGACACGGCGACGGGGGATCTCTACATCAGCCGCGTCGAGCTGCGAGACGCGGCGTAATGGCCGCGAGGTTCGATAACACCGCGGATTTCCTGAGCCGTGCCACCGACCTGCCGAACCACAACGCGGCGTACACATGGATGGGGCTGGTCAATCTGACGGCTAATGTCGCGTGGGATTGCTGTTTTTCGATCGGCACAAACGACACCACAAACACCAACGACGGCGCTTACGTCCGCGACAACAGCGCCAATATCGCGATCTACGTTAACGGCGCCGTCGGTACGCGAGCGGCGCTTACCTTTGGTACCGCGACGTGGCGCTGGGTGGTGGCGCGGCGAAATTCAGCGACCTCGATCATCATGCGGGTGTACGACCTCGGCGCGGCGACTTTCGCGGCTGAGGCCAGCAACACCACGGACGTCAGCGCGCGCGCGGCCGCCAATGCGATGCGCATCGGCCACCAGGTCAAGTCGAACTCCAACGACCGCATCGACGGTCGCATGGCGTACTCTAAGCTCTGGACCGTTGCGCTGACCGACGCGCAGATCCTGAGGGAGATCCGCCGGTTCACCCCGTGGGTTAGAGAAAATCTGTACGGTGCCTGGCCGATCCTTACGGGATTAAGAACTCGGGACTGGAGCGGTAGAGGCCGTCATTTAACTGAGAACGGCACGTTGACAGACGAACAAGGCCCGCCGGTTACGTTTCGCGGTGGCGGCTTGGTGGTGCCTTTCGTCACGGCGGCAGGCCAGACCATCCTTATCGGCCAAGTCACCGAGACCGACTTGGCGCAGCCACTGGTGCGGCGCAAGACACGTGCTATCGGCCAGGTGGTCGAGACCGACATAGCACAGGCATTAACGGCGCGCAAAACGCGAGTGCTGGGCCAAGTCACCGAGACCGACATAGCACAGGCACTGACACGGCGCAAAGCACTGACGCTCGGCCAGGTGGTCGAGACCGACTTGGCGCAGCCGGTCCGCTGGGCACCGAAAAACCGTCTAATCGGCCAAGTGATCGAGATAGACCTGGCGCAGCCGATTACCGTCGGTGGCGTGACAGCGCCGATCAGCGAGTGGATCCTGCGCGCGCGCCGGCGCCGGCGCTGAGGAGGGGACCATGAGAATGATGACGTTCGTTGTACTTGCCACCGTCGCCGCGTCGAGCGTCGCGGCCGAGGCGGACTATACCAAGATGTGGTGTGCCGCCCAGAATGGCCGCGTTGAGGTAATGCTGGAGGACCGTACGCGCGCCGACTGCATCACGGCGACGCACGCCGTCGAGGTCGACTTCGCGCCGAAGTGGGCCGAGGCCATCGGCCAAGCGCTGCACTATGCGCGTCTGACGGGCAAGCGGGCCGGGATCCTGCTCATCGTCGGCGCCGATGAGGCGCATCTGCTGGCGCGGCTGCGCGCGACAATCGCCGGCGCGTGCTTGCCGATCGACGTGTGGACCGTGCCGCGGTAGCGCGAAAACGCGTTGCTAAGTCCTTGAACGCATTGACACGTGCCTGCACGCCCCCGACGTGGCCCAAACTGGCGCTAAGTTGTTGGTAGGGCGTGGAAATCCTGGGTTTCGTACCGCTCATTCGTAATCAGTAGGTCCGCAGTTCGAGTCTGCGCACCGGCACCAAAATCAAGAGGTTATGAGGCAACATATCCATGCGCAAAAACTCCGCGAAAATTCAGCGAAAACTCATAGCAGCGATCGTGCTGATCGGAGGCGGCATTCTGCTCGCGCTGTACGCCGAGGGCGGTATCGCGGCCATCGGCGGGATTCTGATCGTGTACGGAGTCGTGCTCAGCACGGATGCTGGTCGAGGGGCTTGAGTCCTTCCGGCGTGACGATCTGCGGCGGGTGATCGGGGGCGACGACGATGATGAGGTCACCGCATTTGACGAGCTCGGCGCTGAGCGGCAGTTCGGCGATGAACGTGAAGCCGGGATTGGGGTGGATCGGTTTGTCGTCTGTCATAGCAGCTTGGTCGTGATGAATGCCGGCATGCCATGTGGAAGAACGAAGCTTTTCACTTGAATATGCGATCATTAAAAGGCGTGAACTGTACCCCTCGGCTACTAGCGTGATTTTGCAAGTACCAAATGTACCGTCGCGCATCGTCGTAGGCTTGTAGTAACTCATACCTGTCGCCAAGACTTTGCTCTATTTCATGCGCTGCATACGTCGCATAGCGGCGCACCATTTCCTGTGCAACTTCCCATATTCTGTCGTCCGCTAGTGCTGTAGGATTAATCTCTACCCGCAACGACAATTTTTCAACGCACATTCCTTTCAGCGCGTAACGCAAGGTGTCAAGCTCATTTTTCAGCGCCTTGGTTTCCTTGTCTGCGTGGACGTTCGTTCCAGTGCGAACGTTGGCTGGCCCATTTATTGTCTGAGCCGATTTCAAGCGCCGCGCTGAACGCGTCGCAGCATCTATGGGTGATCGGCTTGTCGTTCGTCATTTCTGCTCCCGCAACACCGTCAAATTCCCGCGCACGCGTACCGGTATCCCGCCGACGACGTAATACTGCCGCATCGCCTCGGTCTTGTGGCCGCCCTTGTTCGTTGCCGCGCCGACGAGGCGCGCCTCGTCGGTGAGCCCTTTCTTGCGCAGGTCGCGCGGCTGGTAGCGGCCGGCCAGCCCGGCCGCGGCCGCGGCCTCGGCAAAGCGGCGCGACAAGTAATCACGATTTATCGGCCGACCGACGTCGCGCCGGCGGCTGCCCTTCGGGAATACCACGAAGTACGGGCTCACGATCCCCTGGTCCTTCTTCCACTGGCGGAACCAGGCGAGCGTCGCCTCGATGCCGCCCGCGGTGCCGATGCGGTCGCGAATCTCGACCGCCTGCTCGTTCTTCGTCGGCATGAATGAGACGACAACGTCGTCGCCCTCGTAGCGGATCCCGGGCGGCTCGTCTTTCAGCCGCAGCACGTCGCTTGGACGGTGCGAGATCAGGTAGATCAAGTCGCACGCGCGCGCTAGCCATTCGGGCAGCTTGTCCGTGATCGCGAGATAGTGATCCATCGGGACGTACACCATGCGCCGCCCAGTCGCCTGGCGGTCGACGTCGGCGATCGGGTTGGCGTCGAGGAGGCCTTCGGCGACGAGGTCTTGGCACAGGCGTGACAACACGGCCTTCTGGTAATTGTAGTAATTGGGCGAGCCGATCCAGCGCGCGAGGTACTGACGCAGGTGGCGCGTCGTCAGTCCTCCGACGGCGAGCGTCTGGAACGGTTCCCAGGCCTCGACGTGGTGCGCGAGCATCCGGCCGTAGTCGTCGCGCGTCTTCGGCGCGAGCGCTTTGCCGCCGCGCTTGGCGAGGAGTTTCGGCAGCCGCTCCTCGCGCCATTGTTTTGCGTACTGCGCGACGGTCAGGACATCGCCGCCACTGGCCGCTGTCTCGAGCTTGCCGAGAAGCTGCTCGGCTGCGGCCGCGGTCTGGGCGGCGTCCCACTTCGCGCGAAACGCCCAATAGATTTCAAGCGCGCGCTGACGCTCGCGGATCCCGTCGAGCGTGACAGCTTTCTTCATGCCGGCGAGCTTAATGTAGGCGTCGCGGCCGGCGTAGATGTAGAGCCCGGGCGGGAGGTCTTTTTGTCCGTCGTCGCGTGGGCGGCCCATGCTCATCAGTGTGCCCCCGGAGCCCGTAAGCCGGCAAGGATCGCCCGGGCAAGGGCGTCCGGGTCCTGTCCCCCCGCGGGTTTAGCGGGCTGCACCAGCGCGTCGAGGTCCACGAACCACTTGCCGCCGATCTTGCGCGCCGGCAGGACCTGGTTGCGGCACCAGCGACGCAGCTCATCCGGCGGCCGCGGTGCGCTCCGAAAGCAGATTTTGTTGAGGTCGTCGAGGGGGACGAGGTTCATGATGGAGACACCCCAGCAGCCTGGCGCGTGTTCACGGATTCCGCCCCCCCCGACGATCGCGCGCAGCGCCAAGTACCAAGTCTGGAAACGTGGGCGCGTCGAGAATTTCGACCCGGTGAACCGCTGGCCGTGGGACCTATTGCCGAGCTGCCGTCGTTCGCGATTGTAGCGACCCCGAGCACGTGGTTGCGGGACGGGTAAATGGCGCTCACGAGCTCGATGGTGACGAGGATCATCAGTGTCCGCCGCACTGCAAACAGGTGTCGCGGCCATCTACCTTAAGTACGGCATTGCGCCCGCAGCGACGGCAGCGGCGGGTGTCGTGGTGGAATTTGTCGATCGACATGATGAACTCGCGCGCTTGCGTCCAGGCCTCGCGCCAGCCCATGCGGTGACCGGGATAGACGAGCATAACCTTGCGCGTGCGCATGTCGAACCGGTAGAGCGGCGACCAGCGCAGGCCGTAGAGACCGATGGCGGTGAGGAGGTGGCGGATCATGACACCGGGTTACGAGTCGTCGTACGGCTAGCCGATCTCCTTCAAGCACCGCACCAAACGCAGCGTCTCGAGCACCGAGCCGAGGCAAGCGACCCGGCGGTCGGCCTCGGCTGGCGAGATCCGCCCGTCCTTAACCCACTTCGGGTAAACGCGTTTGCGCGTTTCGAGTTCGCGCTCGATTTCGATAATTTGTTCGGTGATGGTGGCCATATTAATGCGGCCACAAAATCGCCGGCCGCTCGTACGTGAGGTCGCGCACCGGCAGGATCGTGACCTCGAATTTGTAATCGGATGCCGAGCCGCGCACCTGGCGCACGAGGTCCTCGGCGGTAGTGCGGTTCACCATCTGCGCCGCGAGCCCGCGGTTCTGCACGTTTTGCACCGGCTCGAAGCCGGCCACCCCGCACCAGACGTACAGGCCGCCGTTCTGGCGGTGGGTGCCGATGACGAGGAAGCGGTTGGGCGGGTCGTTAAGCGCCATGGCGGACCTTAGAGCACCTCTTCGCCGACAAAGTCGAAAAGCTTCTCCTTAGCGCCTTCTTCGTCCTTGGCCTTGAAGTAAAGCGTGTCGCCATGGGCTTCAATCTTAAATATTTTCATGATTTTCCTCCGATGTGGGCGGCAGGTTCTCGCCGCGTTGGATGGATACGTCGGGAGGCGCCTCGATGCCGAGTCGCACGATGGCGCCGCGCACGTACACCACCTGCACCGTGATGTCGCCGTCGATGACGATGGTTTCGCCGATGCGCCGCGTGATGAACAGCATCGAGGCCTCCCGGATCAGACGACCACGCGCACGTGCCCGTACCGCGCCGTGAGCGGCGGCAGACCGGTGCGCCGGCGCCAGGCGCGTGCCGCGCCGCGCTCGCGTTTGATCTGCCGTAGCGAGCGCGCGAGGCGGACCGCGCCGTGCGGAGTCAGCACCCGCACGAGCTGCGCGCCGTCGTACGTGGCCGGTTGATCGTCGATGGTGTGCATGTAGTACCTGTTCACGATTCCCTCCTGTGCGTTCCCGGAGGGCTATTGTCAGATGATTTCCGGCGGCGGCGTTTGCTTCTCGGACGGCGGTTCCTCCGGCGGCGGCTCCGCGGCCGGATGCCCGGGCGGTGGATCGGTAACCGCGCCGGCCTGCTTGTCGACGACCTGCTGCAACCGCCGCGGGCGCTTGGGCTTGTCGGTGGCGGGCGCGGCCGGCTCGACCTGCGCGGCGCCCATGTCGCGCGCCTTGTTGAGGTTGTAGAGTTCGTCGTCGCGCTCGATGACGCGGCGGATTTCATCCTCTTTGTCGGTCGACATGGGCAGGCGTTTTGAGAGGCGGCGGATCGCCGACTTGCGCGCCATTTCCGGCCACCAGTCCTCCCAGGGGCCGACCGGATTGCCGTCCTTGTCTTTGTTCGTGGACATCGCCATGACGTTGCGGATCTGCTCAAGCGTCATTACCTCGATGTACACCTCGCCGCCTTTCGTCTTCGCGAGCGCGTACACGAGCCGCGGTTGGCCGCGCTCGCCGTCGAGGAGCGGGCGGTGCGTGATGTGCTCGCCCTCGTCGTCGACCCAATAGCTGAACGTGTCTTTGTCATAGACGACGTTGGCCGTCAGCATCGCAAGTTCGCCGCTGTTGCGTACTTTTTTCGCGATGCCCCACACCATCGGCATGTAGCGCGCGACCTTGATCCATTTGTCGCCCACCTTCTTGTTGGCGTCGATTAGTGCGGCCTCGCGTCCGTCCGGCACGAGGCCGTCCTGGGCGCACTTGACGCACTCCTGGTAGAGTGAGGCACGGTCGACGTTTTGCAGGCGCGGATTCTGCATGATCGCGGTGACGGCCACGCGGCGAAACTTGTCGACGCTGATGTGCGCGGGCAGCGCGGCTCTGAGCTGCTCGGCCATCGCCGGGCTCATCAAGACGCTGCGGATTTCCTCTATTGGTTTTAACTGCTTGCCGGGTTGCGCCGCCGGCGCGGGTTTCGTGTCGTTCATGAGTTTCTCCTATGCAAAATGTCTGTCGTGGATCTGCTCGATCTTCTCGACCTGATTGGCGGTGAGGTCGGTGGTGACGTGCTAGGCATCGCGGTTGCCCTCCACAGGCGGCCCTGGCGGGTAGGGATTCACGCCGATCAACTCGACATCGCCGGTGATGACGGTGCGCATCGCGTCCTGCATAAGGCTCGTGAACCGCGCGGCGAGCGCCCTGTCGGACTCGCACGCGGCGCGGCGAATCGAGCCGAGCAGGGTGGCGCCGATCATCGTATTCGGTTGCGCGATGTAGGCGCTAATCCAGAGGCCTTCAGTGCGGATCGCGAGGCGCAGCGAATGGGCGGATTGGTTGCTCATGATCAGCGGCAGACCGTGACGTCGGCACGCACCTCGCAGCGCGGCTGCGTGTTGAGCCAAATAGCGAGACCGACGGCGCCGAGGCACAGTATGGCCACCACGATCGCGATAGCAATCGCGTCCAGTTGGCTCCGCCGGCGCTGCTCGATGGGGCGCCAGCCGGGGTGGTCGCCAAAGGTTCTGATCTTCACGCTGCCTCCTTGCCCTTCTTCGGCGTGATCTTGAAGTTGCGGTACCCCTCGCGCGTGTACTTAACCTCCGCGGGGCCGACGAGGCCGCACGAGATCGTGAACCCCTCGGCGATCACCTTCTCGGCATCGCCGATCAGCGTCAGCAGCTCGGCCTTGCGCGCCTGCTTCTCCTCGCGCGCGTTTTTCTCCGTGTCCGCCCACTGTGTGTATTGCGCGCACAGTGATGTGATGCGCTCATCACCGCGCGCGTCGAGCACTTTGCCGGGCTCGGCGAACCCGTAGAGCTTGGCGATGACGTTGGCGTCGAGTTTGAAATCCGGCGCCGGTTCGACGCCCGCAGTGACGCCGCGCCAAAATTCGTCCACCAGCGTGACGAGCTTCCGGCCGACCTCGCGATCGCGCCGGCGCGGCACCACAATCGGCCGATTGCCGCCGACTAGGGCCGCGATCACGCCCCATTCGCGGTTGACGCATTCGAGTTGGTGCTGGAGTTGCACCTCGATATACACCGGGGCCTCGATCGAAACGGCGCCGTCGTCGTTTTTTTCGACGAGCCAGTCCTTGAGAAATACGAGCGCGTCGACGTTCTTGATCTCGAGCACGCCGGGGCCGTGGTCTTCGTAGAGATCGACGAGCTCGCTGATATAGGCGTTACGCCCGACACTGTCGATACCGACGATCTCGTAGTCGAACGAAGATCCCATGCGGCAGTCGTCATGGCGCGCATAATAGGAGGCACGCCTGACCTTGACGGCGTAGTCCTCGCCGACGCCGCGCGCGATCGCCTCCTCGAGGCGCGTGCCCCACTTGGTGCGTTCGGTGGCCTCGAACGCGACGTCGTAGCGGCCGGCCTTGCGCTGGTGCAGCTCGAACAGCGTGAGGCGCGGATGCAGGCCGAGTAGTGCGGCGGACTCAGTGCTGGTCACGTCCTGCGTGCGCAGGTCGAGCCAGTGCTGTTCGGATTCCGGGTAGATTATTTTCGGCATGGGTGGACTCCTGTCGGTTGCCTGACTTGCGGTATTAATTTGTTGAGCTTATCTCATCGTTGAGCTTATCTCATCATGGATAAAAGCGCAAGGGGCGCCGCGAACCGCTGTTTTACGGACGAATCCAGCGCACCGGCGCTGCCCAGTCTACTTTGCCAACGCAGAGCGGATGCCCGCCCAGCGCCGGCGCGACGGCGTACGTCATGCTGGACTCGCGCGCCAGGCGGCAGAGCCGCAGCGAGGCCTTGGTAGGCTTGGCGATCACGAGCCGCCCGAGCAGGTCGCTCCCGATCCGGGTCGCCGGCCGGCCGGTGAAGAACACCCAGCCGTTAAGCGGCGTGAGCGGTCCGGACTCGGCAATGCAGAGCAGCGCCAGGCCCTCGAGACTGAAGTCGGCCGGCGCGACAGTTTCGCCGACGGGCGGCTCTGATGACTTGGCCGTGAGATGCACAACCCCTTCGCCGTCAATATGGCCGGCGAGCGGTACGTGGAACTCAGCGACTCGGATCCCGGCGTGCCGGATCACCTCGATCAGTGAGACATTCAAGATCTCCGCGATGTACTCGGCTTCGATGAGGCGCATCTCGCGCTTGCCGCTAAACGTGTGGTAAATCGACCAGACGTCGACCGCGAGCCGCCGACCGAGCTCGCACAGCGAGATTCCGCGCTCCTTGAGGCGCTCCTCGAACCAGGTCTTGTCGACCTTGCCGGTGTCGTACTTCCGTTTGGTTGGCATTTGCGGCGAGTGTTGATGAAATCTCATCATCTTGCAACCGCACTTTCGTGCTGATAAAGTGTTGAGTTTATCTCATCATCGATACCCGACATGGCAAAACCAAAAATGATCCGCCAGACCCCCGCCGAGGCGGTGATTGAGATTTTTGGCGGGGGGGCGGCCCTCGCGCAGCACCTGGGTTGCCACCGCACCCGAATTTACCGATGGACCATGCCGATCGATAAGCGCGGCACCGGCGGGCGGCTACCGGGCACGGTGCACGCGGATCTGCTCGCGCTCGCCGCGCGCCTCAAGAAGCCCGAGGTGACGCCCGAGCTGCTCATCAACGGCCGGCTGGTTCGCGCGAAGCGATGACTTACGGATTAATCAACGGCCGCGGCGAGTGGCTCGCCTACCGGCACCGCGAGTACGGGATGCGGTTCGCTGCGTCGCCGCGCCTCGCGCGCATGTATGCGACGGAACGCAACGCGAAGATCGCGTGCGGCGTGTATCGCTACCTCGACCCGCTCCGCGAGTTGTCCGTTTCCCCGCTCAATGCGGAGGCGTGCCGCCGGTGACCATTCCATACCGCTGCACGCATAACGGCTGCCGTGCCCGCGTAACCTTGCGGCGACCAAGGATTCTGTACGTGCGGCCGCCGCGGTGCCCGTGGTGTGGTCGCACGCTCACCGGCCGACCCGACCGAGCGATGCGCCGGCGCGACAAGCGGCGCACGTGCCGCTGCGGCGGGCTCGCGTTCCCGCACCGCCGCGGCTCGAAGTGGTGCGACCACTACGCCGGGCGGTACAGCGACGCGGATTACGAGGCGCGGTACCGCGCGGCGCCGGTGCCGCGATGAGCTTCGCCCTGCGGCCCTACCAGGACGCCATCCTCGCGGAGGTCCGCGAGCACCTGCGCGCCGGTCGCCGCTCCATCCTGATTCAGGCGCCGACCGGCTCCGGTAAGACCGCGCTCACCGCGTACATGGCGGGCACCGCCGCCGAGCGCGGCCGCCGGGTCTGGTTCACCGTGCATCGCAGAGAATTGATCCGCCAGTCCATGCTCACCTTCGGCGAGGTCGGCATCGCGTACGGCGTCATCGCTGCCGGTTTCGCGCCAGATCCGCGCCGCCGGGTGCAGATCTGCGGGATCCAGACGCTCGGCCGCCGCGCCGAGCGGCTCAAGCGCCCCGACATCATTATCGTCGATGAGGCGCATCACATCGCGGCGAGCTCGTGGGCCGCGATCCTCCAACAGTTTTCAGGCGCCATTGTCATCGGTCTCTCTGCCACGCCGGAACGGCTCGACGGGGCTGGGCTCTCAGCTCATTTCGAGGTCATGGTCTGCGGGCCGTCGACGGCGCAGCTGATCGCCGAGGGCTGGCTCGCGCCGTACCGCCTGTTCGCGCCGCGGCCGCCGGATCTCGCCGGCGTGCACACCAAGCTCGGCGATTTCGTGCGCGGCGAAGTATCGGCCGTGATGGACACGCCGCGCCTTACGGGAGACGCGATCCAGCATTACCTGCGCCTGGCGCGCGGCAAACGCGCGCTGGCGTTCGCCTGCTCGATCGAGCACAGCCGGCACATCGTCGAGCAGGCCCGAGCCGCCGGGATCCGCGCGGCGCACGTCGATGGAGAAACCCACCATGTCGAACGAGACGCGGCCTTCCAAGCGTTCGCGCGCGGCGAAATCCAGTTCCTCAGCAACGTTGAGCTCGCGGGCGAAGGGGTCGATATCCCCGGTATCGAGGTTGCTATCCTCCTTCGCCCGACACAGTCCCTCGCCCTCTACCTGCAGCAAGTCGGCCGTTCTCTCAGACCCGCCGCCGGCAAAACCGAGGCCCTCATCCTCGACCATGCCGGCAATGCGCTTCGCCACGGACTCCCCGACGACGAGCGGCTTTGGACGCTCGAGGGCCGCCGGCGCCGGCGCCTGGCTGACGCAGAAAATCAGGTTCCCATAAAAATATGCCCGCGCTGCTTCCTCGCGTGCGCATCGCCGGCAGCAGCGTGCAAGCACTGCGGATTCGTGTTTCCGGTCGAAGGCCGCCAAGTCGAAGAAGTCGCGGGCGAGCTGGTCGAGGTGGACCCCGACGTCGTGCGCGCGCAGCGTAAGCGTGAGGAGCGTCGGGCGTCGACGCTCGAGGACCTGGTGGCGCTCGGCCGTGCCCGTGGCTACCGTTACCCCGAGCAGTGGGCGCAGTATGTCTACAGGGGGCGCAAGGCGGCGCGTGCGCGGTACGGGGCAGTGAGGTGGGGCACATGAGCGGGCCACACTGGAACCGTCGCGACATCCGTGTGCTGCGTAAGCTCTACCCGCACCGCCCGACACGGGAGGTTGCCGCGCGCTGCGGGCATTCGGTGTCCAGCACGTACAATATGGCGCGCCGTCTCGGGTGTAAGAAGTCCGCTGCCTACCTCGCGAGCCCGTACGCGTGCCGGTTGCGCCGCGGCGACAACGTCGGGGCCGCGTATCGCTTCCCCAAGGGCAACGTGCCGGCGAACAAAGGCCTGCGTCGCCCAGGCTGGCATTGCGGGCGCATGCGCGAGACATGGTTCAAGAAGGGCTGCCTTAACGGTGCGGCGCAAAAGAATTGGGTACCCATCAGTACCGAGGTCCTGGACGACGATGGATATCTGAAGCGCAAGGTCAGCGACGACCGCTCGAAGCCGGCGCGTTTCAATTGGCGCTACGTGCACGTGCTGCTCTGGGAAGCCGCCTATGGGCCGGTGCCACGTGGCTACGCCATAAAGTTCATCGACGGCGATCGGCGCCACGTCACGCTAAACAATCTTTGCATCGTCAGCCGCGCGGATCTCGCGCGGCTTAATAGCATGTGGAACCGCTACCCGCACGAACTCGCCGCGGTGATCCAGCTGCGCGGCGCACTCGTTCGACAAATCAATCGGAGACTACGATGAGAAACAAAATGCAGGATCTGCGTGATCACCTGTTCGCAACACTCGAAGCGCTGCGTGATGGCGATAAGTCGATGTCGATCGATCGCGCCAAGGCGATCGCCGACGTGGCGCAGACGATCATTAATTCGGCGACGGTCGAGGTTAAGTTCCTACAGGTGACGGGCGCGAAAAAGGGCACGGGTTTCATTCCGGAGGATGACGGCGCGCTGGCGATCGAAAGGACCTACGCCGAGCGACGCGGCAAAGTCACTTACGTTCCGTCGTCGAAGTAACCTACGATGGCGGAGTCGCGGCTATTGCGTGACATCCAGCTCGCGGCCGCGGACCGCGGCGTGCGGCTGTTCCGCAATAACACCGGCAACGGCTACGTCGGCACGCTCGTGCGCCGGCTCCCGAGCGGCGAGGCGGTGCTGCGTGACTGGCGCCGGATCCAGTTCGGACTCTGTCCCGGCTCAGCGGACCTCATTGGCTGGCGCTCGCTCACCATTACGCCCGACATGGTCGGCAAACGGATAGCGCAGGTTGTCGCGATCGAGGCCAAGACCGGGGACACCCGGGCCACGGCCGAGCAGCTCGCGTTCCTGCGTGCCGTGCTCGAGGCGGGCGGTGTGAGCGGTATTGCGCGCTCGGTCGCTGCCGCGCGCGCCCTCATCTACGAGTAACAATTCAGCGAGGGCCCAATGGAAACACCGCACGCAGGTACCCGTATTAATTTCGAGGAACTCGCGGCGCGGCTCGCGTCGCGCGCGCACGAGCTCCTCCCGCAGTGGTTCCCCGCCGGCAAGTTTCGCGGTCATGAGTTCGTCGTCGGCAACCTCGCCGGCGATCCGGGCGAGTCGCTGTCCGTCAACGTCGACACCGGTAAGTGGTGCGACTTCGCCACTGGCGAGAAGGGCGGCGACCTCATCAGCCTCTACGCCGCGCAGCACCGCGTCTCGCAGATCGAGGCGGCGCGCGCCCTGGCCGGCGATCCCGTCACCGCCGCGACCACGACGGCAAAACCGAAACCGGTCGAAAACTGGACGGCGATCCTGCCCGTCCCCGACAGCGCGCCGGCACCGCCCAACACGTACAGGCAGCAAATCGACGGCCAATGGCGCGCGCTCACCTTCGTTGCACGGTGGGCTTACCACGACACGCAAGGGCGACTCCTCGGCTACACGGTGCGCTTCACGGACGGCAAAGCGAAACAGATCGTTCCTCAAACCTTTTGCCGCAACGTCGCGGGGCGCGCCGAGTGGAAATGGAAATCCTTCCCAGTGCCGCGGCCGCTGTATGGGCTTGCGCGCCTCGCCGAGCGGCCCGAGGCGCCCGTGCTCGTCGTCGAGGGAGAAAAGTCGGCCGACGCCGCGCACACGCTGCTGGGCGACCGCTATGTGGTCGTCACCTGGCCCGGCGGCTGCAAGGCGCTGACATTCGCCGACTGGCGCTACTTGTACGGGCGTACCGTCCACCTGTGGCCAGACGCTGATGCCGAGGGGGTCGAGGCGATGCGCCGCTTGGGCGGCCTGCTGCATCCACACTGTCGCGACCTCAAGATTATCGACACGAGCGGCCAGCCGAGCGGCTGGGATCTCGCCGACGCTCAGGCCGAAGGCTGGGACTGGCCGCGCATCCGCGATTGGGGGCGCGCGCGCGCTAAGCCCTACGAGCCGGCCGACGTCGTCGATCTCAACGAGCACCGCCGCCGGCGGCCGCCGGCGGCGGTGCTGGACACAGCCGAGCGGCCGCGATTCGTCAGTCAACACCAGCTGTGGGACGAGTTCGGCCTCGATCTGAACGGCAACGGTATGCCGCTCGCGAACCTCAACAACGCGCTTAAGCTCTTCGAGCAACACGCCGAGCTTTCCGACTTGGTGCACTTCGATGAGTTCCACCAAAAATACTTCCACCGCGATGGGCGCGAGTGGCACGACGTCGACGAGCTCAATCTCGCCGCGTGGATGCAGCGCGCGATCGGCATCAGCCGCATGCCTGATGACCTCGTGCACAAGGCCGCCGTCATCGTCGCGCGCCGGCGGACGAGGAATGAGCCGCGCGACTGGTTCGACTCTCTCGCGTGGGACGGAACACCGCGGATCGACGCGTTTTTCTCCGACGCGCTCGGTGCCGACGACACCGACTACACGCGTGCCGCGAGCCGCAACTTCTGGGTCGCGATAGCCGCGCGAATTTACCGCCCGGGCTGCCGCATGCGCAACGTTCCGGTGCTCGAGGGCCCACAGGAGCGTGGCAAGTCGAGTGCGCTCGCGCTGATCGGCGGGCCCTGGTACACCGAGGCCTCCGAGTCGGTGATGTCGAAGGATTTCCTGCAAGTGATCCAGGGCAAGCTTATCGTCGAGATCGCAGAGCTCGAGGCCTTCTCGCGCGCCGAGGTCGCGCGCATCAAGCAGGTGATCAGTAATCCGGTCGATCGGTTTCGGCCGCCCTACGCGCGCGCCCCGGGCGATTTTCGCCGCCAATGCGTTTTCGTCGCTACGACGAACTTGCACGAGTACCTGCGCGATACCACCGGCGGCACGCGGTTCTGGCCGATTCAGATAAGCGATATACGGCTCGATTTGATCGCGGACACCCGCACGCAGCTCTTCGCCGAGGCGGTGCACGCATTCAAGCATGGTG
>DATLZG010000063.1:0-7758 GCA_035574095.1 Burkholderiaceae bacterium
GCTTGCGCGGCCGCGGCCGCGGCGCCTTCGGCCGGCGCCTCTTTGGCGGTCGGTAGCGCCGCGCATGCGCCGAGCAGCAGCGCGGCGACTGTCGGTGTCCAATGGCTGATTCGATGCATCGCGATCACGCAGTCTCGAAAGCAAAGGCGGCGAAGCGTAGAGACGATTCCCATAAAATTCAAACGATCCGCGACGAACCGATGTCGCGCTGCGATGAACCGCCGATGAACGACGCCACCGAAGACAAGACGCTCGCCAAGAGTTTCGACCCCGCATCGATCGAGCGCCGCTGGTACCCGGTGTGGGAATCGCGCGGTTACTTCCGGCCCTCCCTCGACTCGGACAAGCCGTCGTTCTGCATCCAGTTGCCGCCGCCGAACGTCACCGGCGTGCTGCATATGGGGCACGCGTTCAACCAAACGATCATGGACGCGCTGACGCGCTACCACCGGATGCGCGGCTTCAACACGCTGTGGGTGCCGGGGACCGATCACGCCGGCATCGCCACCCAGATCGTGGTCGAGCGGCAGCTCGAAGCGCAGGGGCTGACGCGGCAGCAGCTGGGACGGGCCGAGTTCGAGCGCCGCGTCTGGGAGTGGAAAGAGAAGTCCGGCGGCACGATCACGCAGCAGATGCGCCGGCTCGGGGCGTCGGTGGACTGGTCGCGCGAGTACTTCACGATGGACGACAGGCTGTCGGCCGTCGTGATCGACACCTTCGTGCGCCTGTACGAGCAGGGGCTGATCTATCGCGGCAAGCGGCTGGTCAACTGGGACCCGGTGCTGAAGACCGCGGTCTCCGATCTCGAAGTCGACAGCGCGGAAGAAGAAGGGCTGCTCTACCACCTGCGCTATCCGCTGGCCGACGGTTCCGGCCACCTGGTGGTGGCCACCACGCGGCCGGAAACGATGCTCGGCGACACCGCGGTGATGGTGCATCCGGACGACGAGCGCTACCGCCACCTGGTCGGCAAGTCCGTGCGGCTGCCGCTGGCGGAGCGCGCGATCCCGATCGTTGCCGACAGCGTCGTCGACCGCGAGTTCGGCACCGGCGCGGTGAAGGTCACCCCCGCGCACGACTTCAACGACTACGCGGTCGCGCAGCGGCACGGGCTGCCGATGATCAACATCTTCACGCTCGACGCGACGATCAACGACAACGCCCCGCACAAGTACCGCGGGCTGGATCGCGCCGCTGCGCGCACCGCGGTGGTGGCCGACCTGCAGGCACGCGGCTTGGTGGAGCGAATCGAGAAGCACACGCTGAAGGTTCCGCGCGGCGACCGCACCGGAGTGGCGCTGGAACCGATGCTGACCGACCAGTGGTTCGTCGCCACTACCAAGCCCGCCCCCGCGGGCACCTTGTTTCCCGGCAAGAGCATCGCGCAGGTGGCGACGGAGGCCGTCGCCGACGGCCGCATCCGCTTCGTTCCCGACAACTGGGTCAGCACCTACATGCACTGGATGAACAACATCCAGGACTGGTGCATCTCGCGCCAGTTGTGGTGGGGGCACCAGATCCCGGCCTGGTACGACGAACAGGGCAACGTGTACGTCGCGCGCAGCGAAGCCGAGGCGCAGGCGCAGGCCGGCACCGGCAAGAAGCTGACCCGCGACCCGGACGTGTTGGACACATGGTTCTCGTCCGCGCTGGTGTGCCACTCGACGCTCGGCTGGCCGCGGCAAACGAAGGAACTGGAGCTGTTCCTGCCCTCGTCCGTGCTGACCACCGGCTACGAGATCATCTTCTTCTGGGTGGCGCGCATGATCATGATGACCATGCACTTCACCGGCAAGGTGCCGTTCGAGGTCGTCTACATCCACGGCATGGTGCGCGACGCCGAGGGCCGGAAGATGAGCAAGAGCGAAGGCAACGTGCTCGATCCGGTCGATCTGATCCAGGGCGTGGATCTGGACACGCTGGTGCAGAAGTCGACCACCGGACTGCGCCGGCCGCAGGACGCGCCGAAAATCGCAAAGCGCGTGCGCGAGCACTTTCCGCACGGCATCGCCGCCTACGGCGCCGACGCGCTGCGCTTCACGATGGCGTCGTACGCCACGCTCGGCCGCAACGTCAACTTCGACATCAAGCGCTGCGAGGGCTACCGCAACTTCAACAACAAGCTGTGGAACGCCACCCGCTTCGTGCTGATGAACTGCGAGGGGCAGGACTGCGGGCTGGATGCGGCGGCGCCGGTCGAGCTGTCGTTCGTCGACCGCTGGATCGTCGGCGAACTGCAGCGCACCGAGGCCGAGGTCGAGCGGGCGTTCGCCGAGTATCGGCTCGATCAGGTCGCGGCGAGCATCTACCGCTTCGTGTGGGACGAGTATTGCGACTGGTACGTCGAGCTGGCGAAAGTGCAGCTGCAGAGCGGCAATGCGGCGCAGCAGCGCGGCACGCGGCGCACCTTGCTGCGCGTGCTGGAAGCGGCGCTGCGCCTGGCGCACCCGCTCATCCCGTTCGTCACCGAAGAGCTATGGCAGAAGGTCTCGGTGCTGGCCGGCAAGCGCCGCGCCGACGATGAGACGTCGGTGATGATCCAGCCCTATCCGCAGGCCGAGCCGGCGCGGATCGACGCCGCCGCCGATGCCGAGGTCGCGCTGCTGAAGCGCGTGACCGACGCGGTGCGCAACCTGCGCGGCGAGATGAACCTGTCGCCGGCGCAGAAGGTGCCGCTCGTCGCCAGCGGACCGGCGGCGAAGGTGGCGGCATTCGCCCCGTACGTCGCCGCGCTCGCCCGCCTGTCCGAGGTCAAGCAGGTGGCGGACTTCGATGCCGCCAAAGATGCACGCGCGGCACCGATCGCGGTGGTGGAAGACTTCAAGCTGATGCTGGCGATCGAAGTGGATGTCGCCGCCGAGCGAGAGCGGCTCGGCAAGGAGATCGCCCGGCTGGAGAACGAGATCCGCAAGGCGCAAAGCAAGCTCGGCAACGCGAGTTTCGTCGAGCGCGCCCCACCCGCCGTGGTGGCGCAGGAAAAGGAGCGTCTGGCGAACTTCGGCGCCACGCTGGCCAAGGTGCGCGAGCAGTACGCGCGACTGGGCTGAGCTACTTGGGCGCCGGCTGCGCGGGTACGACGGACGGCGCTGGTGCCGACGTTGGGGTCGGCGGCGCGGCGGGCGGCGCCGGTGCGGGCGTCGGCGGCACCGGCACCGTGATGCCCGGCGCGAGAGGAATCTCCGGAACGATGGTGACCCGGGTGACCCAGTGGCGCGTCTCGCCGAAGCACGAGGTCGGCAGCCCGACCTTCTCCTCGTAGTGCAGCGACACGCGCCGGCCCATCGCCTTGTTGATTTCCTCGGCGACGGCGTCGTCCCAGACCGTGAAGTAGAACTTCTCCTGCGCGGCGCCCGGCATCGACACCATCGCCAGTTCGCCCTCCCAGGTCTTGCAGATCCAGCCCTTCTTGCTGAACTTCTGTACCCAGCCGGCGCGCTCGCCGGTGGAGTAGTTCCAGTTCAGGGCGACGTAAAAGTACAGCGCGCCGACTACCCCGAGCAGCGGCACGAAAACGAAGAAAAAGCGCTTCACCGCTTCAACGCCGCTTCAGGTAGTGGATGAATTCGCGCTCGACCGTGTGCTGCGCGAGCAGCTGATTGCCGGTCTGGCGCGCGAAGGCCTGAAAGTCGCGGATCGAACCGGGGTCGGTAGCGACGACCTTCAGCACCTGGCCGCTGGCCATGTCGGCGAGCGCCTTTTTCGCGCGCAGGATCGGCAGCGGACAGTTCAGCCCCCGCGTATCGATCTCCTTGTCGAACAACAGCGTCTGTTGCATCGGCGTGGCCCGGGAAATGCGGCCGCAAGTCTAACCGCGCGGCAACTGCGGCGGGTCGGGATGCAGCCGCGCCATGGCCAGCGCGTCGACGAAGACTCCGTCGCGCAAGGCGAAGGCACGATACCTGCCCTCGACGGCGAAGCCGAACTTCTCGTACAGCCGAATCGCCCGCTCGTTGTCCGTATAGACGGTCAGCTCGATGCGCAGATAGCCGAGCCAGCGATCGGACCACTCGAGCAGCCGGCGGATCATCTCCGAACCGATGCCGCGCCGCTGCCATTCGGCGGCGACGGACAGGCCGAGTCCGGCGGCGTGGCGCCGGCGCGGTGTTGCAGCGAGCGGGAAGATGCCGCCGCTCGCAATGACGTGCCCGCCGGCCACACCGACCAGATGCAACCCGTCTGCCTGGGCGACCTGAGATTCGAGTCGCTGGCGCCAGGCCTCGGCCGTCGGATAGGGAAGCTGCAGCAGCCCGGCGAAAACCGCTTCGTCGGCCAGCAGCCGCGCCAGCGACTCCGCGTCCGCAGGCGTAGCGCGGCGATACTCGACCTGGCTCAGAGCCGCTGCTCCACCCAGTCGCGCACGGTCGCCAGCGCCTGCGGCAGCTTGGCGGCGTCGGTACCGCCGGCCATCGCCAGATCGGGACGACCGCCGCCCTTGCCGCCGACCTGCTGGGCGACGAAATTGACCAGCTCGCCGGCCTTGATCTTCGCCGTCGCGTCCGGTGTCACGCCGGCGGCCAGCTGCACTTTGTCGCCCTCGACCGCGGCGAGCACGATGGCCGCGCTCCTCAACTTGTTCTTCAGCTGGTCGAGCGTGTCGCGCAGCACCTTGGCGTCCGCGCCGTCCAGTCGCGCCGCCAGCACCTTGATGCCCTTGACGTCCTGGGCCTGCGCGGCCAGTTCATCGCCCTGCGCGGATGCGAGTTTGCCCTTCAACCGGGCCAGCTCCTTCTCCAGCGCTTTGACGTTGTCGACGAGCTGCGCGATCTTGGCCGGCGCTTCCGCGGCCGGCGCCTTGAGCGCGGCCGCGATCTCGGCCAGCTGCGCCTCCAGCGCCTGCACGTAGGCGAGCGCGCCCTCGCCGGTGACCGCCTCGACGCGGCGGATGCCGGCCGCCACCCCGCCCTCGGACACGATCTTGAACAGGCCGATGTCGCCGGTACGCGCGACGTGCGTGCCGCCGCACAGCTCGCGCGAACTGCCGATGTCGAGCACGCGCACTTCGTCGCCGTACTTCTCGCCGAACAGCGCCACCGCGCCGCCGCGCACGGCGTCGTCGAAGTTCATGATGCGCGCCTGCGTCGGCGTGTTGGCGAGGATCTCGCGGTTGACGATCTCCTCCACGCGGCGGATCTGCTCCGGCGTCAGCGGCGCGTCGTGGCTGAAGTCGAAGCGCGTCTTGTCGGCGTCGACCAGCGAACCCTTCTGCTGCACGTGCGGCCCCAGCACTTCGCGCAGCGCCTTGTGCATCAGGTGCGTGGCCGAATGGTTGCGCATCGTGCGCGCGCGCAGCCGCCCGTCGACCTGCGCGCGCACCGTGTCGCCGAACTCGATCGAACCCGTCTTCACGACGCCGTGATGGCCGAACACGTCGGGCATGATCTTCTGCGTGTCCAGGACCTCAAACGTGCCGCCGGGGCCGACGATCTCGCCGCGGTCGCCGACCTGACCGCCGGACTCGGCGTAAAACGGCGTGGTATCCAGCACCACGATCGCGGTCTGCCCGGCGCGCACTTCGGCCACCGGCGAGCCGTCGACGTACAGCGCGACGACCTTCGCCTCGGCGGCCAGGTGCTCGTAGCCGACGAAGCGCGTCCTGTCGCCGGCGTACTCGACCCCGCCCGCCATCTTGAACTTGGCCGCCGCGCGCGCCTGTTCGCGCTGGCGCTGCATCGCGCGCTCGAAGCCGGCGTGATCGACGCCGATGCCGCGCTCGCGACAGATGTCGGCTGTCAGATCGACCGGGAAGCCGTAGGTGTCGTACAGCAGAAACACGGTCTCGCCGTCGAGCATGCGCGCGTCGCCCGACTTCATCTGCCCGAGCGCCGCCTCCAGGATCTTCATGCCGTTTTCCAGCGTCTCGCCGAAACGCTCCTCCTCCTGTTTCAGCACCCCCTCGACGCGCGACTGCATCTCGCGCAGCTCGGGGTACGCGTCGCCCATCGCGCTGGCGAGGTCGGCAACGAGCTTGTAGAAAAACGGCTCGGTCTGCCCCAGCTTGTAGCCGTGCCGCAGCGCGCGCCGGATGATCCGCCGCAGCACGTAGCCGCGCCCTTCGTTGCCCGGAATCACGCCGTCGGCGATCAGGAAGCTGCACGCGCGGATGTGATCGGCGATCACCTTCAGCGAGTTGTCCGCCAGGTCCTGCGTCTTCGTCTCGCGCGCCGCCGCCTTGATCAGGTCGCGGAAAGTATCGATCTCGTAGTTCGAATGCACGCCCTGCAGCACGGCCGCCAGCCGCTCGAGCCCCATACCGGTGTCGACGCACGGCTTCGGCAACGGCGTCAGCACGCCGTTCTCGTCGCGGTCGAACTGCATGAAAACGAGGTTCCAGATCTCGATGTAGCGGTCGCCGTCGGCATCGGGCGAGCCCGGCGGGCCGCCGGCGACCTCAGGGCCGTGGTCATAGAAGATCTCGCTGCACGGGCCGCACGGACCGGTATCGGCCATCTGCCAGAAGTTGTCCGACACGTACTTCGGCTGCCCGGGCTTGTCGCCGATGCGGACGCAGCGCTCCTTCGGTACGCCAATCTCTTTGGTCCAGATGTCGTACGCCTCGTCGTCGTCGATGTAGACCGTCGTCCACAGCTTCTCGGGGGGCAGGCCGTACACCTTGGTCAGCAGCTCCCACGCGTACTTGATCGCGTCGCGCTTGAAGTAGTCGCCGAACGAGAAGTTGCCCAGCATCTCGAAGAACGTGTGATGGCGGGCGGTGTAACCGACGTTTTCCAGATCGTTGTGTTTGCCGCCGGCGCGCAGGCACTTCTGCGCCGTGGCCGCGCGCTTGTACGGTCGCGTTTCGCGGCCGGTGAACACGTCCTTGAACTGGACCATGCCGGAGTTGACGAAGAGCAAGGTCGGATCGTTGGCCGGCACCAGACTGGAGGCGCGCACGATCGTGTGGTCCTTGGACTGGAAATAGCGGAGAAACTGGGCGCGGATCTCGGCGCTTTTCATCGGGAGTCGAACTTCGGCCGCTGGCGCTGGGCCACAGGAGGAAAGTCGAGTCGATGATAGCAAGCAGGCCCATTGCGCTCGCAGGCGCGCGATGAGCGCACCGACCACGGTACGCGCCGGTTCCGCGGCGGCGTGGCGGCTGGCGCTGCGACCGCGCACGCTGTTGATCGCCGTCGTTCCGGTGGTGGTCGGCACCGCGTTCGCGCAACGCCACGCGGGCGATGTCGATCTGGCAGTCGCTGCACTGGCGCTGGC
Organism: Burkholderiaceae bacterium; assembly: GCA_035574095.1. Classification (GTDB taxonomy): domain Bacteria; phylum Pseudomonadota; class Gammaproteobacteria; order Burkholderiales; family Burkholderiaceae_F; genus JAKANT01. The sequence goes on from DATLZG010000063.1 coordinate 7,210, forward strand.
CGTCTCGCTGCTGCTGCAGGCGATCGTCAACTTGCAGAATGACGTCGGCTATACGGTGCGCGGCGGCGAACACGTCGATCGGGTCGGCGCGCGCGAAGGTCTGCCGCGCGCCACCGCGCTCGGCGTCCTGTCGGTGCGTGCGGTGCGCGTGGCGATCGTCGGCGCGGTCGCACTGGCGCTGCTCGCCGGCCTGCCGCTGGTGGCGCGCGCCGGCGCACCGGCGGCGGCGCTGGGGTTGCTCTCCATCGCCGCCGCGCTGGCCTACATGGGCGGGCCGCGACCGATCGCCTACACGCCGTTCGGCGAGCTGACCGTGCTCGCGTTCTTCGGCTGGGCGGCGTGCGCCGGCACGTTCTACGTGCTGACGCTGGCGCTTGCGCCGGCCGTGCTGCTGGCGGCGACGGCGATCGGCATGCTGGCCGGCGCCGTGCTCGCGGTCAACAATCTGCGCGACGCCGAGCACGATCGCGCCAGCGGCCGGCGCACGTTTGCCGTCTGCTTCGGTGCGCGCGCCGCGCGGCGGCTGTACGCGGCGCTGTTGTGGACACC
>DATLZG010000064.1:0-2355 GCA_035574095.1 Burkholderiaceae bacterium
AACAAGATGGGCGCGCGCATCCGCGGCGCCGGCACCGATCGCATCGTGATCGAGGGCGTGGCGCGGCTGCACGGCGCCACGCATCGGGTGCTGCCCGACCGCATCGAAACCGGGACGTTTCTGGCGGCGGCGGCCGCCAGCGGCAACTTCGGCCGCGCCGACGTGCGCCTGACCGGCGCGGCGCCGGCGACGCTGGACGCGGTGATCGACAAACTGCGCGAAGCGGGAGCGGCGATCGATACCGAGGCGGCCGCCATTCGAGTGCGGGCCGAAAAACGGCCGCGCGCGGTCAGCCTGCGCACCGCGCCTTATCCGGCCTTCCCGACCGATATGCAGGCGCAGTTGATGGCGCTCGACTGCATCGCCGACGGCACCGCGCGCATTACCGAGACGATTTTCGAGAACCGTTTCATGCATGCGGTGGAGCTGCAGCGGCTGGGAGCGCGAATCGACATCGAGGGCAACACGGCGGTGGTGACCGGCGTGCCCGCGCTGTCCGGCGCACGCGTGATGGCCACCGATTTGCGCGCCTCGGCCAGTCTGGTGATCGCCGGGCTACTCGCCGACGGCGAAACCGTGGTCGATCGCATTTACCATCTGGACCGCGGCTACGAACGGATGGAAGCGCGGCTGGCCGCGCTGGGCGCGCGCATCGAGCGCATCAAGTGACCGACGGTGTAGGGCCGAGGGTGGCCGCAGCCGCGACAAGCACGATGATCACGCTGGCATTGTCCAAAGGACGGATCTTCGAGGAAACCGCGCCGCTGCTGGCGCGGGCGGGGATTGCGCCGGCCGAGGACCCGGAAAGCTCGCGCAAGCTGATCATCGCCACCTCGGCGCCGCATCTGCGCATCGTCGTCGTGCGCGCGGCCGACGTGCCGACCTACGTGCAGTACGGGGCGGCCGATATCGGCGTGGCCGGCAAGGACGTGCTGATGGAACACGGCGCGCAGTGGGGCGATGCGGCGCTGGCGCAGCCGCTCGATCTGGGCATCGCGCGCTGCCGGCTGTGCGTGGCGGTGCCGCAGGGCTTCGACTACGCCAACGCCGTGCGCCGTGGCGCGCGGCTGCGCGTGGCGACCAAGTACGTCGCCAGCGCGCGCGAGTTTTTCGCCGCCAAGGGTGTGCACGTCGATCTGATCAAGCTGTACGGCTCGATGGAGCTCGCGCCGCTGGCGGGCCTGGCCGACGCGATCGTCGACCTGGTGTCCACCGGCGGCACGCTGCGCGCCAACAACCTGGTCGAGGTGGAAACGATCGCGCCGATTTCCGCGCGCCTGATCGCCAACGCCGCGGCGCTGAAGACGAAGCGCGGCGAGCTTCTGCCGCTGATCGATAAACTGGCGGCGGCCGCGGGGGGCAGCGCATGAACGCGATCCGCCGGCTCGACACGCGCGCGGCCGAGTTCGACAGCGCCTTTGCCCGGCTGCTCGCGGTGGAACTGGCCACCGATGCGGCGATTGAGCGCGCGGTCGAAGACGTGTTGCTGGACGTGCGCGAGCGCGGCGATGCGGCCCTGCTCGAATACACGCACCGCTTCGACCGCGTCGATGCGACAAGCGTCGCCAAGTTGGCGATTTCGCCCGCCGAGATGCGCGCCGCCTTCGACGCGCTGCCGGCCGAGGACCGCGCCGCGCTCGCGGCGGCGGCAAGCCGCATCCGCGCCTTTCACGAGCGCCAGTTGCAGTTGGTGCGCGCCGGCGACTGGACGGAACGCGACGCCGACGGCAACCTCACGGGCCAGCGCATAACGCCGCTGGACCGCGTCGGTCTTTATGTGCCCGGCGGCAAGGCCGCCTATCCGTCCACCGTGCTGATGAATGCGATTCCGGCGCGCGTGGCCGGGGTGCCGGAGCTGGTGATGACGGTCCCGACGCCCGACGGCGCGCGCAACGCGCTGGTGCTGGCCGCGGCGCACCTGGGCGGCGTCACCGAGGCGTATGCGGTGGGCGGCGCGCAGGCGATCGCCGCGCTCGCCTATGGCACGCCGACGATCCGGGCTGTTGACAAGATCGTCGGCCCCGGCAATGCCTATGTGGCGAGCGCGAAGCGGCGCGTCTTTGGCACGGTCGGCATCGACATGATCGCCGGGCCGACCGAAATCCTGGTGATCGCCGACGACAGCGCCGACCCCGAGTGGATCGCGCTCGACCTGTTCTCGCAGGCCGAGCACGACGAACTGGCGCAGGCGCTGCTGCTGACGCCGGACGACGCGCTGATCGAGGCGGTGGCGGCGGCGATCGAACGGCTGCTGCCCGCTCAGCCGCGGCGCGACATCATCGCCGCCGCGCTGGCGCGGCGCGGCGCGCTGGTGCGCACGCGCGATCTGGCGGAGGCGGCGGCGCTGGCCAACCG
>DATLZG010000065.1:0-5182 GCA_035574095.1 Burkholderiaceae bacterium
GTGGCCGCCTCCGAGCGGCCGCACCGGCGCTTCGACCTGCACCTCGTGACGTTTGCCGTCGCGGCTCTCGAACACGAGCGTCAGCGGCACCGTCTCGCCCGGTTTCAACTGCCGATTCAGGTCCATCAGCATCACGTGGTAGCCGCCCGGTTTCAGCTCCACCGCGCGGCCGGCGGGAAGGTCGACGGCGGCCACGGCGCGCATGCGCATCACGTTGTCCACCAACGCCATCTCGTGGATCTCCACCACGCCGGCCACCGGCGAACGCACGGCGACGAGCCGCGCGTCCTGCGCCGCGGTCAGCCGCATGAACGCGCCGGTGCCCTTCTGACGGGCGACGGTGCCACGCACCCACGGCTCCGCGACTTCCACCTGTGCCCAGGCGGGCGCCGCCGCGTACAACAGAAGAAAGAGGAGAAGCGAACGCGCGTTCATCGCTGTATTTCCCGGCGTGTGTGAAGGGCGGCGAGCTTATCGGCCTTGCGGCGGCCGGACAATCGCGCGGCGGACCGCTCGTGCGGCGTTTCGATGCAGATCACTCCGCCTAGAATGCGCAGCCTCGTTCCGCCGCATCGTCCTGCCCTAATCTCTGCCATGGGTCAATACGAAGACTTCATGCGCCACGTGTTCGAGCACGGGGTGGCCAAGACCGACCGCACCGGCACCGGCACGCGCTCGGTGTTCGGCTACCAGATGCGCTTTCCGCTGGCCGAGGGCTTCCCGCTGGTGACGACGAAGAAGCTGCACGTGCGCTCGATCGTCCACGAGCTGCTGTGGTTCCTGCGCGGCGACTCCAACGTGCGCTACCTGCGCGAGAACGGCGTCACGATCTGGGACGAATGGGCGCGGCCCGACGGCGAGCTCGGCCCGGTGTACGGCGTGCAGTGGCGCTCGTGGCCGACGCCGGACGGCGGCCATATCGACCAGATCGGCCAGGTGCTGCGCGAGATCAAGACCAATCCGGATTCGCGCCGGTTGATCGTGTCCGCCTGGAACGTCGCCGACCTGCCGAAGATGGCGCTGCCGCCGTGCCATCTGCTGTTCCAGTTCTACGTTGCCGAAGGCAAGCTTTCTTGCCTGCTGTACCAGAGGAGCTGCGACGTCTTCCTCGGCGTGCCGTTCAACATCGCCTCCTACGCGCTGCTCACGCACATGGTCGCGCAGCAATGCGACCTCGGCGTCGGCGACTTCGTCTGGACCGGCGGCGACTGCCATATCTACGCCAACCACTTCGAGCAGGTGCGGCTGCAGCTCGCGCGCGCGCCGCGCCCGTACCCGCGCCTGAAGATCCTGCGCCGCCCCCCCTCGCTGTTCGAGTACCGCTTCGAAGACTTCATCTTCGAAGGCTACGATCCGCACCCGCACATCCCGGCGCCGGTGGCGGTGTGAACGCGCGCATCACCGTCATCGCCGCCGTGGCGCGCAACGGCGTGATCGGCCGCGACGGCAAGATCCCTTGGCACATCCCCGGCGACCTGCCGCGGTTCAAGCGCATCACGATGGGGCATCCGGTGATCATGGGCCGCCGCACCTGGGAATCGCTGGGCCGGCCGTTGCCGGGGCGGCGCAACCTCGTGATCTCGCGCACGCCGGGCTATGCCGCCGCCGGCGCCGAGGTCTTCGGAAGCCTTCCCCAAGCGCTGGCCGCTTGCGCGGGCGCGCCGGAGGTCTTCGTCATCGGCGGCACCGAGGTCTACCGCGAGGCGCTTTTACTCGCGCACCGGCTGCTGCTGACCGAGATCGACGCCGAATTCGAAGGCGACGCGCACTTTCCCCCGTTCGATCGCGCTGAATGGCGCGAAACCGCGCGCGAGGCGCATCCGGCCGGCCGCGACTGCCCGTTCGCCTACGCCTACGTGACCTACGACAGGCGCCGGGCGAAAGATTGAACCGGCCGGCCGCCGCCGGCAACTCAGGGCGGCAATCGCTGCGCCCGTCGTTGCGGCCGCCGTGAATGCTCTTCTCGCCACGCCCTCGGGTCGCGCCCTATATTTGGCCACGACGCCGCGGGCGCGCGAGGGGCCATGGACGAAACCCGGGTCAGGCAGTTGCTCGAACGAATCGGCCGGCAGGATCAGGCCGCATTCAAGGAGCTGTACCAGGCGTTTTCCCGCAAGGTCTACGCCTATGTACTGAATCAACTGAAAGACCACGCGCGAGCCGAGGAGGTGCTGGTGGATACGATGTACGAGGTCTGGCGCAGCCCGACCCGATTTCGCGGCGATTCCGCGTTCAGCACCTGGCTGATCGGCATCGCCCGCAACAAGGCGCTGCTCGTTTACCGCGGGCGGCGCGCCGACGAAGACCACGCCGACCTGGATGACGTGGCCGAGACGATCGCCGACGATTCGCCGGACGCCTACGCGCTGCTCGCCGAACGGCAGCGACGCGAGGGCGTGCAACACTGCATGGAAAAGCTGTCCGACGAACACCGCGAAGCGCTGCACCTGGTGTTCTACGAAGGTCTGGCGCTCGCCGAAGTGGCGGCGATTCAGCGCTGTCCGGAGAACACCGTCAAGACGCGGCTGTTTCATGCGCGGCAGAAGCTGAAGAACTGCTTGCGGCTGTTGCTGGAGCGCGAAGGCACGGCGCCGGGCGACGTGGCGTCGGGAGTGGCGTGATGAGCGCGCAACGCTTCGCCGAACTGCTGCCGTGGTACGTCAACGGCACGCTGGATGCCGCCGACCGCGCCTGGGTCGAGGACTACCTGCGGCAGCACCCGGAGGCGCGCGCCGAACTGGCGTGGTACCAGTCGCTGCAGGCCAAGATCCACGACAGCGTGCCCGCCGTGCCGCCGACGATCGGGCTGGCGAAGACGCTGGCGCTGATCCGCGGCGACCGGCCGACGCTCGCCGAGCGGATCGGCGCATTCTTCGGCGACTTCGGTCTGCGGCCGGCGCTCGCGCTCGGCATGCTGGCGGTGATCGTCGTGCAAAGCGGCGTGATCGTGAACCTGATGCGCCACGCCGAGGACGACGCGGTCGAGCTGCGCTCGCTGCGAGCGACGCGCGTCGACGAAGGGCCGCTGCTGAAGATCAACTTCGCGCCCGACGCGAAGGAAGCCGACATCCGTCTGCTGCTGGTCTCCGTGCAAGGCACGCTCGCCGGCGGCCCGGGCCAGTTGGGCGACTACTACGTGCGCGTGCCGGCCGGCAAAGAGACCGAGATCGCGGCGCGGCTGAAAGGCAACGCGCTGGTGCAGGCGGTCGAGTTGGCGCCCGGGCTGCCGACGAAATATTGAGACTAGCGATGCGGCAGCCCGCGCTCGATCCGCAACGACGGCGCGCGCTGCGCCTGCTCGCCGCCGCCTGCGCCGCCGCCGCGCTGCCGCCGCGGCGCTCTACGGCCCAAGCGCCCAACGGCCGCATCGCGCTGGTGATCGGCAACGGCAACTACCGGACGGCGCCGCTGAAGAATCCGGTCGGCGATGCCAACGCGGTGGCCGCGCGGCTGCGGCAGCTCGGCTTCGCCGTCACGCTGCGCGAGAACACCACGTTGCGCGAACTGATCGAGGCGATGCGCGACTTCTCACTGCGCGCGCCGCAGGCAGCGGTGCGCGTGTTCTTCTATGCCGGCCACGGCGTACAGGTGAAGGGCCGCAACTACCTGGTACCGGTGGACAGCGAACCGGCAGCCGAAGACGAGATCCCGGGCAAAAGCGCCGACGTCGCGGAATTCATCGACCGCCTGAGCGCACTGAAGCACGGCGTGAACGTCGCCATCCTGGATGCCTGCCGCGTCAACCCGTTCGGCGGCGGCGTGCTGGTGATGGCCGACGGCCGACGCGTGCGCTTCCGCGGCACCGCGCCGGCCGGGCTGGCGCCGCTGGACGCCCCGCCCGGAACGCTGATCGCCTATTCGACCGCCCCCGGCGGCGTGGCGCTCGACGGCGCCGACGGCCGCCACAGCCTGTACGCGAAGCACCTGCTCGCGCACCTCGGCACCCCCGGCATCCCGATCGAAGAGATGTTCAAGCGCGTGCGCATCGCCGTCGTGGAGGAGACCGGCCGCATGCAGGTGCCGTGGGAGTCCTCCAGTCTGATGTCCAACTTCTGCTTCCAGCCCGGCCCCGGCGGGGCGTGCGGGTACGGGCGGTAGCGGGCGCTGCGAGGCTGATGGACGCGCGAGGTCTCGGCTCGCAAGCTTGCCTGCTCAGACAGGAGAACGATCGGCCGAGGGCGTGAGAGCGGCGGGTTTGACGGTTTCTGTTAGTCGTGGCTATGCATACAGTGACCTGCCCGAAAACAAAGTACCGCGCGCCTCTGCGCGGTTTCGTTCGGCCAAGTCAGCCGCTACCGGGACAGGTTGTTCGGTGGCGGCGGTAGCGGTTAAGTTTTAGACCCGCCTATGACTATGCACGGAGGTCTTACATGAGGCTTTTGATGATCTTGCTGGCCTGCCTCACGCCCCTTACCGCTCCGGCGCAAGGGGATCAAATTCCCAAAGCCGCAGTCGACGCTCTGGCGAAAGATCTTGCTCAGCTCCACGAGGCTGTTCTTGAAGCGCAGCGAAAACAGCAAGCCTACGAGATGGCGCCGGCCAGGTGGCCTAGTCTTGGAGTAGGTCAGGTCACAGTCATGAATCCTTCGACCGCAGTGCGTGCGGGCGCGAACGACAAGGCAGCCGTGCTCTTGACTGCGACGAAGCATCAGAGCTTTCCAGTCATCGACAAGGCTGGCGAATGGTACGCGATTGCACTGCCGCAGCAGGTCCACGGAGTTTCCGCCGGTTGGGTTCCTGCGTCCGACGTTGTACCGAGTGCTGGCACCATTCGACTCACGGCTGGCGGAGCGCAATCAACATCCCTTGCGGATGGCATCTTCAACAACCTGGCCGAACGGGCAATTCGGTTCAGGGACGCGTATCGGAGCAATCCCTATTTCTCGGTGTCCGGCTTCGCGGTCAATGTGGGCGTACCCCCTTCGGTCTCCATCAACTTCGATTTCAGGTGACTGCGCAGGGTGAACCGCTACCCATTCGATGGACGCCACGAATCGCTGCGAGCGTTGTCCACGGCCGGCCGGCGGGGTCGTGTCATTCGAGCACGACGACGGCCGGCGGTGGGCAACGCGTGGTGCTGCATTGTGCGGTTGCCGCACGTTGTTCATGCTCGGCGCACCAGCGCCGCGCGGACTCGCCCGGCGTCAGATACCCCAGCGACGATTAAAGCCGCTCGGTTTTG
>DATLZG010000066.1:0-2351 GCA_035574095.1 Burkholderiaceae bacterium
TGCGACTGTCCGTGCAGCACGTCGGCGTAAGCGGCGCGCACCGCGTGCGCCAACACCTTGTCGCGCACGAAGCGGCCGTTGACATAGAAGTACTGCGCATCGGCGCGCGCGCGCGCCGCGGTCGGCAATCCCACCCAGCCGGTCAACGCCACCTGTCCCGCGTGCGCGTCCACCGCCCGCTGCGCGCCGGCGAATTCCTCCGGCATCAATTGCAGCGCGCGCGCCGCCAGCGTGGCCGCCGGCAGCGCCAGCACCGCGCGCCCCTCGTGCCAGACGTTGAACTCAACCTGCGGATGCGCGGCGGCGACGCGCTCGACTTGCGCCACGCAGTGCGCGAGTTCGGTCGTCTCGGCGCGCAGGAACTTGCGCCGCGCCGGCGTGCGATGGAAAAGCTCCGCCACTTCCACCCGCGTGCCCGGGGCACCCGCGGCCGGCTCAATCGCGCCGCTTGCGGCGTCGATGCGCCAGGCGTGCGCCGCGCCTGCGGTGCGCGAGATGATGGACACCTGTGCGACCGAGGCGATCGCCGCCAGCGCCTCGCCGCGAAAGCCGAGCGACGCCACATTCTGCAGGTCGTCGAGCGAGGCGATCTTGCTGGTGGCGTGCCGCGCCAGCGCCAGCGGCAGTTCGTCGCGTTCGATGCCGCCGCCGTCGTCGGCGACCACGATGCGGCGGATGCCGCCGCCCTCGAGCCGCACGTCGATGCGGGTGGCGCCGGCGTCGAGCGCGTTTTCCACCAGCTCCTTGACCACCGAGGCGGGGCGCTCGACGACCTCGCCGGCCGCGATCTGGCTGATCAGCAGTTCGGGTAAGACTCGGATCGCGCGGCGCCCGCTCATGGCGGCCGATTATCCGGGATCGGGGAAAGTCCGCGTCCGATCGCCCGCCGACGCTCGGCACGGACGCCGAGGTCGCTCACGTATCATCGCCGCGCGGCTGGCCGCCCGCGGGCGCCGCCTGACGTCGTCGAGGAAAAATTGGAAGGCATCAACTGGGCCGATCTGTTCGGCGCGATGGATCGGTTCCTGCTCGCGGTGGCGGGCCAGTACGGCGCGTGGGTCTACGCGACGCTGTTCCTGATCTTCTTTTCCGAGACCGGGCTCGTCTTCATGGCGTTTCTGCCCGGCGACTCGCTGCTGTTCGTCGCCGGCGCGGTGGCCGCCTCCGGCGTAATGGACCTGTGGGTCCTGATGCTGGTGATCTTCGTCGGCGCGGTGCTCGGCAACACCTGCAACTACTACATCGGCCGCTGGCTCGGCCACAAGGTGTACGACGGCACGATCCGATGGATCGATCCGGTGGCGCTGAAGAAGACGCACGATTTTTACGAGCGCCACGGCGGCAAGACGCTGATCCTGGCGCGCTTCACGCCGGTGGTGCGCTCGTTCGCGCCGCTGGTGGCGGGCGCCGGCGAAATGGATCTGGCGCGCTTCCAGTTCTTCAATGTCGTCGGCGCCGCGCTGTGGGTGGTGTCGCTGGTGGGCGGCGGCTTTCTGTTCGGCAACGTGCCGGTCGTCAAGGACAACCTGGGCATCATCCTGGTGGTGGGCATCGCCGCGGTGCTGGGGCCGATCGCGCTCGCCGCCGGCTGGCGCGTGCTGCAACTGTGGCGCGGTCCGGCCAAGCCGGCGACGGTGCCGGTGCGCGCGCGCGAGGATTGAACCGCGTGTCGGCCGTTCGCGTCAGCCGAGCGGGTTGCGGCTGCGCGGCGGGTGTTTTTCGAGGTAGCGCTTGATGCCGCGTGCGATCGCGGCGGCGATTTTTTCCTGGTAGCGCTCGTCCTTGAGTCGCCGCTCCTCGTCCGGGTTGCTGATGAACGCGGTCTCCACCAGGATCGACGGGATGTCCGGCGCCTTCAGCACCGCGAAGCCGGCCTGTTCGACGCGCGGCTTGTGCAGATCGTTCACCTGTTCGAGCTCGCGCAGCACCGCGTGGCCGAAGCGCAGGCTGTCGTTGATCTGCGCGGTGGTCGATAAATCGAGCAGCACGCGCGCGATGCCGGCATCGTGCGCACCCAGGTTCACGCCGCCGATCAGATCGGCATCGTTTTCGCGCTTGGCCAGCCACGCGGCCGCCGTGCTGCTGGCGCCGCGCTCCGACAGCGCGAAGACCGACGAGCCGCGCACGTCGGGCCGGATCCACGCGTCGGCATGGATCGACACGAACAGATCCGCCTGCACGCGGCGCGCCTTCGCCACGCGCGCCGCCAGCGGCACGAAGTAGTCGCCGTCGCGCGTCATCAGCACGCGCACGTTCGGTTCCTCGGCCAGCAGCCGCTGCAGGCGGCGCGCGATCGCCAGCGTCACGTCCTTTTCGCGCGTGCCGCGGCGGCCGATCGCGCCGGGGTCTTC
>DATLZG010000067.1:0-3347 GCA_035574095.1 Burkholderiaceae bacterium
CTGGCCGCCGTCGCCGCACTCGCCGTCGCCGTCACCCTGCCGTCGGGGCTGCGCGTCGCGCCGCTATCGCTGCGCTCGTGGCGCGACGTCGCGCGTCACCCGCGATTGACCCGCGTGCTGGCGGTCACGGTGGTCATGGCCTCGGGTCAGTTCGCAGTATTCGCCTTTATCGCCCCGTATCTGCTGTGGCTGCTGGAAGCCGACGCCAACGGGCGCGCGCTCGCTCTGGCTTGGATCGGCGCCTTCGGTCTAGCCGGCAACGTAGCGGTCGCGCGCGCGATCGATCGGCTCGGGGCGGACCGAACCGCGCATTCGACGTTGGGAGCGATGCTGTGCGGCATCGTCCTGCTGCCAAGCGGCTCGTTCTCCGTCGTGCTGGCCGCGATCGCATTGGCTGCCTGGGGGCTCGGCATCTTCGGCTCCAATTCCTCCCAACAGGTAAGACTGGCGCAGATCGCGCCTGCGCTCGCCCCCGCATCGATCGCGCTGAACACCTCGGCAATCTATCTCGGGCAGGCGATCGGTACCGCTGGCGGCGGGCTGGTATACGCCCGCGCCGGCATTGGTTGGCTGTCGTGGTTCGCGGCCGTACTGATCGCCGCCGCGATCGCGCTGTCGTTGTCCGTCAGCCGCGGCCAAAAAGGGACCGGGCCGGTTTGACCGGCCCGATCGCAGCGCGCAATCCGCCGATCAGCCGATCGGCACGATCTCGACGGCTTGCGGGCCTTTCTGGCCCTGCTGCACCTGATACTCGACGCGCTGGTTTTCCTTCAGCGTGCGGAATCCCTTGGCCTTGATCCCGCTGTAGTGCGCGAACAAGTCCGCGCCGCCGTCGTCCGGCTTGATGAAGCCAAAGCCCTTCGTTTCGTTGAACCACTTGACGGTGCCTGTCGGCATATCACTCACCATGGAAAAGACGCGGGATGCGCCCGCGACGCGCAAGCGACTCGGCGTGGGTCATGCCGGGACAGGGACTGCCGAACGGGGAACCGAGCGACCGTGGCCGGCGCGCTGAAAAAACGGCGCGCCAGAACACGCGAGGGGAACGAACCGGGCGAGCACTGAAAGCAGAAAACCACAGCGCGATCAATCGACTGCGCAGCCACCGTACACCAGCCCGGGCGAAAAAACCAGTCAGGCAAACATCGCGCCCGCTTGCCTTGATCCCAAAGATCGGGGGCGCCGTCGTCCGCAGGCAACGGCCCCTCAGGCTTGCCGCCTGCCTCCGTAGCGACGGGCGGCGCGGTAAAGGGCACCGATTACCAGCACCAGCAATGCCATGCGAATGCTGTGAAACGCGGTGACGATCGGCGCGCCGAGCGCGAGCAGCTTGGCGGTGAGCGCCATCTCGCCGATACCACCCGGCGTGGTGGCGAGAATCGCGGTCGCGGTCGGCAATCCCGCGGCAGCGGCCAGCCAAACCCCGAACGCCGCCGCCACGGCCAGATATCCGAGCGTCACCGCGGCGACCGCAGCCAAGTATCTGGGCGCCGCGCGAAAGAACTCGGGCGTGAAGCGCGTACCGAGCGCGATACCGATCAGTAGCTGCCCGGCGTTCAGCACCGGCGCCGGCAGTGCCGACCACGCCAGCCCGCCCGCGGTCAGCGCGGCCGTCACCAACAGCGGTCCGATCATGAACACGTTCGGCGCGCCCAGCCGCAGCAGCACGATGGCGCCACCGCCGCTGACCGCGAACAGCAGGGCCAAGCCGATCGCATCGAAGCGCGCCGCGACCGGCGCGTACGGGTCGGCACCCGATACCCCGCTTGCCTGCAGAGCGAACGGCACGACGAGCGCCACCAGCATGATGCGCAGACTATGTGCCGCGGCGACGCGATCGACGCGGCCGCCATAGCGCTCCGCCTGCGCCGCCATCTCGCTGGCGCCGCCGATGGCCATCGCGAAGAAGCAGGTGGTTCCGGATTCGCCGGTCAGCCGCCGCAGCACCCACGCCCCAGCCAGCCCGAGCAGCACCGCGAACGTCACCGACGCCGCGACCCAAGGCGCCAAGCGCACCACCAGCCGCACCACGTCGGGCGTGAAGTACAGCCCCAGCGCGATGCCGATGATCCACTGGCCGGCGTCGCGCGCGTACGGCAGCGATTGCAGTTTCGCCCCGGTGATATTCAGCGCCGCCAGCGCCAGCAGCGGCCCGGTGAACCACGGCAACGGCAGGCCGCTCATCACGGCCGCCCAGGCACCGGCGACGGCGATGGCGGTGGTCTTGGCGAAGTCGATCAACACGCGGCGTGCCCTCGAGGGGCCGCGATCATACGTGCCAGACGGCGCGCGTTATCCTGCGGGCTCTTCGCATCGAAGGAGAACAGACCATGAAACGCGCCGCTCTTGCCGCCGCTTTGCTCGTCACCGCAGCCGCGGTCTCCGCGCAGGAGACCAAAGTCGCGATCGGCATCTCGGGCTGGACGGGATTTGCGCCGCTGACGCTCGCCAAAGAGGCCGGCATCTTCAAGAAGAACGGGCTCGACGTCACGATCAAGAAGATCCCGCAGAAGGACCGCCATCTGGCGATCGCCTCCGGTGACATCCAGTGCGCGGCGACCACGGTCGAGACCTGGATCGTGTGGAACGCCAATGGGGTGGCCACCACCCAGATCTTCCAGCTCGACAAGAGCTACGGCGCCGACGGCATGGTGGTGCGCAATCACATCAACAGGATCGCCGATTTGAAGGGCAAGACCGTGGCGGCGAGCGCGCCCGGCACGGCGCCGTACTTCACGCTCGCCTGGTTCCTGAAGAAGAACGGCTTGAGCACCAAGGACGTCAAGATCGTCAACCTGGAGCCGCAAGCGGCCGCCAACGCTTTCGTCGCCGGCGCCGGTGAGCTCGATGCGGCGATGACCTACGAGCCCTACCTGTCGTCGGTGCGCGCCAAACCCGAGGCCGGCAAGATCATCGCCACCACACTGGACTACCCGATGGTGATGGACACCTTCGGCTGCACGCCGAAGTTCCTCGCCGAGAATCCGAAGGCCGCGCGCGCGCTGGCGGACTCTTACTTTCAGGCGCTGGAGATGATCAAGGCGGAGCCGAAGAAGAGCTTTGCGATCATGGGCGCGGACGTCAAGCAGACGGCCGAGCAGTTCGAAGCCTCGCAGAAGTATCTGCGCTGGCAGGATCGCGAAGCGAACAAGAAGTTCTTCGCCGGCGAGTTTCAAACCTTCTCGAAGGAAGCGGCCGAGCTGTTGCTGGAAGTCGGCATCATCAAGCAGATCCCGGATCTGTCGAAGCTCGCCGACACGCGCTTCATTCAGTGAGCGGCGCGCCGCGCGCCGGCGCGGCTACTGCGCCGCCGCTGCTGCGCTCGCCGCCAGCACGGCGGCGCTCGC
>DATLZG010000068.1:0-6273 GCA_035574095.1 Burkholderiaceae bacterium
CGATACGCCTGCGCGGGCGCTTCGGGGCGGAAGTAAGGCCGATGTACGTTCATGCCGCCCGTGAAACCGAGCGTTCCGTCGACGACCAGGATCTTGCGGTGGTTGCGCAGATTGATCGCGTGCAAGCGCGCCGGAACCACGGTCGCATTGAACGACGCCACCGGCACGCCGGCGCGGACCAGCAGCGGGTAGGCGGACGAACGCGACAGCCGCACGTGCACGTCGTCGATCAGCACGCGCACCTGCACGCCGCGCCGCTGCGCCTGCGCCAGCGCGCCGACGAACCGCTCGCCGATGCCGTCGCCGTCGAAGATGTACGTCGCGAGCGCCACGCTGTGACGCGCCCGGTCGATCGCCTCGAGCATCGCCGGATACGCCTCCGCGCCGCCGGCGAGCGGTTCCACGCGATTGCCCGCCGTCAGCGGCAACGTCGTCGCGCGCTCGACCAGACGGGCGACGCCGCGCCAGTCGTCCGGGGCGTCGGCGGCCGTGGTCGGTTCGGCGGGCTGCCTGATCGGTGGTTCGGCGCGCCAGCGCTGCGCACGCCGTTGCGTCCGGTTGACGCCGAACAGCAGATACAGCAGCGGGCCGCCCAGCGGCAGCAGCGCAATCAGCAGGACCCACAAGGTCGCCGAGCGCGGGTCGCGCTTGTAGATCACCGCATGGCCAGCGGCGAGCAGAGCGACCGCGACGGACAGCCCGGTGACAACGACCGCCGTCCAGGACTGATCGGCCACGGAACCTCCTCGCTCGGCAGCGCGCGATGCGCATCTTCGCGCGCATCCCAGCGGTACCGCGCGCGACCCCCGCGCCGCTGCGACGGCCGGCGCGCGAGCGCGATCATAGGTGCGCCGCCCGGCGCGCCGCGCTCGCGCCCGCTGCGGCGGGCTACCAGCGCAACAGCGCAGCCATCCCGCGAAACTCGCGCAGCAACCGATGCTCGGGTTCGCCGCGGACGAACTCCAAGCGCGCGCCAAAGTCGCGCGCTAGTTGCCAGATGTGTTCGCGCAGCGGTACCTCGACCGGCTGCGCACAAACGCTTTGCGCCGTCGGCCGCGTGCCGGCGAAGAAATCGTCGTCGGGACAGTGCCAGATCGTGCCCTCGACCGACCACGGCAGCACCAGCACTTCGACCCGGCCCATCTGCAACGCATCGAGCACGGGATCGAACCCCCAGATGCCCGGCTGGGCGGCGATCCGATCCAGCAGCGCCGATTCGGCCGCACGCTCCGCCTGCTGCAGCGACGGCAGCACGAAGTCGAACAGTCCGCGCGGCGTCGTCTGCGCGGCGTCTGGTGGGAGCGGCAGGCGCGCCGTCACGCGTGCGCGCAGCCCGCGGTCGAGGTAGCCCTCGAAGTGGCTGACCTGCCACGGCATGCCGACCAGCACCAGCCGCTCGGTGTCGGCGGCCGAGCGCTGCACCAGGCGCGCGAGCCGCGTGTACAGCTTGTGCAACCAGGTCGAAACCTTGGCGGCGGCGCGATCCCTGGGCGCGAGCTTGTCGAACTTGCCGCCCGCCTTGAGCCGCGCCTCGCTGACGGTTTCGATCCGCTGCGCCGCCTCCTGCAGCGTCTTCCAGTCCGGCGCGGAGATTGCAGCGAACGCGGTCGTGTCCTCCTCGATCTCGTCGAGGAACGCGCGATAAAAGCGCCAGCGCGCGCCCTCGAGCAGCAGGATGCCGACGCGCGGGTACTCGTCGGCCGCGTACAACAGCGGCGTCAGGTACGGCTCGCCCCAGCGCGCTTCGACGCGCCCGCGCGCCAGATCGACCACCGGCAGTTCGACCTGCAGGTCGACGCGCCGCACCTCGACGCGTCCCTGTCTGCCGCGGGCGGCAAACAGCGCCATTGTCCGCGCGGCGGGCCGCTGCTCGTCGAGCAGTGCCATCACCGCGTCGTACAGCGGTGTGTCGCGCTTGCCCTCGCGATCGCGGATCTCGGGCAGATCGCGGATCGCGTTCTTGACCCGCGTCACCCAGGCGTCGCGCGCGTTCTCGGGCTTGGCCGGATCGACGTCGGCGTAGACGGAAAGCACTGGAGCGTCGCTGTCTGCATACAGCGACCTGATGTCCTCGATCAATCGTTCGATCAGCATCTTGCGTTCCTCCAGACGACGCTTCTACCGGGCGGCCGCATCGGGAACGGCGGCGAACGCATCGGCCTGCTCGGCGCCGACGCCGGCATCGCACATGCGTGCGGCAAGGTATGCGCGTGCCTGATCGAGCCATCCGGCCGCTGTCCGTTCCTCGACCTCGAGCACCGCGGCGATCGCCGCGACACTCATTCCCTCGACCTTCGCGAGCAGGAACGCGCGGCGCCACGCCGTTGGCAGATCCTTCAGCAGTTGCCATGCATACGCGCGCGTGCCCGCGCGCTCTGCCGCGCCTTCGAGCTCGCCTGCCGCCGCAGCGACATCGACAGCCTCGTCGGGCAGCATGTCGGCCACCGTGACGACCTCGTCCGGCTGGTAGTACTCGTAGAACGCTTCCTCGACCATGGCCTCGGCCTGATCCATGGCATCGGCAGGCACGCGCTCGTACAGCGACACGGCTTCGCCGAATTGGCGGCTCGCCGCAACTTCACGGTCGATCGCCCGGAAAGCGTCGCGCAGCAGCGCCTGCCACGCCTGCTCGCTCGAGCGATCGGGGCTCCATGCGGCCGTCGTCGCCGCCAGCGCCTCGTCGACGACGTCGTCGACCGTCGGATACTCGGCGGGCAGATCGCCGACGGCGCGCAGATAGGCGAGCTCGCGTTCCACCAGCTTCGTGAGCCGATCGGCGAGCGCACCGAGCGCATCTTCGGCTTCGCGGCGCGTGGCCTCGGGCATCGCGGCGATGGAGGCTTTCAGCTCACGCAGGCGCTCGCGGCGCGACTTGCGCTTGAACTGGTCTTGCGCATGGAGTTTGGCGAAATGGCGCTTGACTTCGCGCGCGATCTTGCGCGCGCCGTCCTTGACGGCCGCTTCGGGATCGGCGCCTTGCCCGTGCATCGCGACGATCTTGCGGCCTGGCAGATGCATCTGCATCGACGCGACCCAGCCGTCGTTGCGGTCGCGCGCGAGCGCCACATGAAGGACGCTGTTCTGCGCGGTGCGCTCGCCCAGTAGCGGGTCGATCTCGGTGCCGGCGACGGCTTCGATGCGCCGCGCGATTTCATCGTTGGCTCGGGACAGCCCCTCTGCCCTGAGCAGTCTGATTCTCATTGTTCCGGCCTCCCCTTCTCGCTCCGGCCGTCGACGCCGCCGCGCGAACCGCGCCGTCCGGCGTCGCCGGTCAGCCTTGGTCCTAGCTCAGGCCGGAGCGCGGCATTTTCAAGGCCCGCCGGGCCGCGCCTCGCCGGCAGCTTGGCGCGTCCATCCACTTGGCAGCGGGCCGCGATCTCCTCCACACTCTGCACCGGCGGCCACAGTGCCAACACCCGAATCACTTTGGCGCGAGGAGCGCATTGCCATGGGGACGCAGACCAAGTTCCTGCTCGATGAAAGCCGGATGCCGAAGGCTTGGTACAACATCCAGGCCGACCTGCCGAAACCGCTGCCACCGGTGCTGCACCCGGGCACGCTCAAGCCGATCGGCCCCGACGATCTGGCGCCGCTGTTCCCGCCGGCGCTGATCGCGCAGGAAGTCTCGACCGCGCGCGAGATCGAAATCCCCGAGCCGGTGCGCCACGTGTATCGCCTGTGGCGACCGAGCCCGCTTTATCGCGCGCACGGGCTGGAGAAGGCGCTCGGCACGCCGGCGCGGATCTTCTACAAATACGAAGGCGTGAGCCCCGCCGGCAGCCACAAGCCGAACACCGCCGTGCCGCAAGCGTTCTACAACAAGGAAGCCGGTGTGAAGCGGCTGACGACCGAGACCGGCGCGGGCCAGTGGGGCACGGCGCTCGCCTTCGCCGGCGCGCTGTTCGGGCTCGAGGTCACCGTCTTCCAGGTGCGCGTCTCGTACGACCAGAAACCGTACCGCCGCGCGATGATGCAGACCTACGGCGCGCGCTGCGTGCCGTCGCCGTCGACCGAAACCGCCTACGGCCGCAGCGTGCTGGAGAAGCGACCCGATCATCCGGGCAGCCTCGGCATCGCGATCTCCGAAGCGGTGGAGGTCGCGGCGCAACGCGAAGACACCAAGTACGCGCTCGGTTCGGTGCTCAACCACGTGCTGATGCACCAGACGGTCATCGGCCTCGAGGCGATGGAGCAGATGCGCATGGCCGACGCCTGGCCCGACGTCGTCGTCGGTTGCACCGGCGGCGGCAGCAACTTCGCCGGCATCGCGTTTCCGTTCATCGGCCACGGGCTGCGCGGCGGGCCCAGACCGCGCATCGTCGCGGTCGAGCCTGCGGCGTGCCCGTCGCTGACGCGCGGCAAGTACGCGTATGACTTCGGCGACACCGCCCACATGACGCCGCTGGCGAAGATGCACACGCTCGGCAGCACGTTCACGCCGCCGCCGTTTCACGCCGGCGGCTTGCGCTACCACGGCATGGCGCCGCTGGTGTCGCACCTGAAGGAGCTGGGGCTGATCGAGGCGGTCGCCTATACGCAGACCGAATGCTTCTCCGCCGGCGTCGCGTTCGCGCGCGCCGAGGGCATCGTGCCTGCGCCCGAGGCGAACCATGCGGTCAAAGGCGCGATCGAGGAAGCGCTGCGCTGCAAGCGCGAGGGCCGCGCCGAGACGATCCTGTTCAATCTGTGCGGCCACGGCCACTTCGACATGGCGGCGTACGAGAAGTACTTCGCCGGCGAGTTGCGCGACGAGCCGTACGACGAGAAAGAGCTCGCGCTGGCGCTGGCCGGGCTGCCGAGCGTGCCGGAGCCGGCCTAGCCGCCGCAGCGGGGGCTCGTCGGCGGCAGGTCGGTCGCTTCCCGCGGCGCGCCGCGCGGCGGCTGCGGTTCAGGTCGGCGAGACCGGCTGTCCTCGCAGCGCGATCCGCGTGGACGGCGCGAACTGCAGGGTCGGCCATCGAGCGCGGTGGCGTCGGACGGCGGGCGCGCCCGGCGGCCCGCGGGACGGATCAGGCTTTGTCCTCGTGCAGGCAGAGGATGTTGCCTTCGGTGTCGGTAAACCAGGCCGCTTTCTCCGCGCCGAGGTCGCACACGTGGTTGACGGTCTTCAGGCCCGGCAGGTCGTAGTCGGCAAAAGTCACGCCGCGCGACTGCAGCTCGCGGATCGCGGCGACGATGTCGGCGACCTCGAAGCTCACCGCGGTGTGCTCGGCCTTGGTGCCTTCGGGCTTCGGGATCAGCGCGATGTGCGTGCCGGCGCACCGGTACAGGAAGTTGCCGTCGGGCCGCTGACCGATCGGCTCGAACTGCAGGCGGTCTTCGTAGAAGCGGCGCGCACGCGCCATGTCCTTGACCGGGAGGATGCAGGTCACCTGGCTCGTCTTCATGCCTATACTCCAGGACGCGGTGCGCCACTTGTACCGCACGCACCGCGGGGCGCGCGATACGCAGTCCTGCGTAAATGCTGAGAGACGCCGATTACCGGCTCGCGTTGACGCTGATCGGACAGGCCGGCGAGGCCACCGAAAGCGTGGAGACATTCGCGCGCTGCGTCGTGCAAGGCCTGCCGAAGCTGGTCGCCGCGGAGTTGACGACGCTGTCGCTGTGCGACCTCGTGCACGGCCGGCGTCTGGTGGCCGGCGTGCCGCAGGGCACGTTGAGCCGGGAGCTGTGCGAGGCGTTCGACCGCCACTTCAACGAGCACCCGTTGGTGCAGTACCACGCCGTGCAGCGCGGCCCGGGCCCGCGCCGGATCACCGACTCGATGAGTCAGGCGCGCTTTCGCGAGACGGACCTGTACAACGACTACTACCGCTGGGTCGGTGTCGACCACGTGGTCGCGCTGCCGATGCACGTCGACGACCACTGGCTGGTCAGCTTCGTGCTGAGCCGCGCGCGGCGCGACTTCGGCGACCGCGACATCGCGGCGCTGAACGCGGTCGGACCGGCGCTGGCCGCGTTCTACCGGCAGATGAAGCGGCTCGAAGCGGCGCGCGCCACGTTGCCCGACCGGCTCGGCTTGGACGGCGCTGCGACCGCAAGGCTGACCCTGCGCGAGAGCGAAGTGCTCGAGTGGGTCGCGGCCGGCAAGAGCGACGCGCAGATCGGTGCGATCCTCAACATCAGTCCGCGCACGGTCGGCAAGCACCTGCAGCATCTCTACGAGAAGCTGGGCGTCGAAAGCCGCACCGCTGCGGCGATGCGCGTTGCGCTGCGGCGCCGCGGGGCGTAGGCGCCGCGCTAACCGCGCGGTGCGCGTTATGCTCGCGGCGG
>DATLZG010000069.1:0-6175 GCA_035574095.1 Burkholderiaceae bacterium
CAGCCTGTGGTAGCCGGCGCGGCTCGCCACCAGCAGCAGCAGACGGTGCGGTTGATCGCGGTCGGCGGGATTCGTGATCCAGGCGTCGCAGCCGAGGATGGGCTTCACACCCGCCTTGCGCGCGGCGGTGTAGAAGCGCACGGCGCCGAACATGTTCGCGCTGTCGGTCAACGCCAGCGCCCCCTGCCCGTCCGCCGCCGCCGCCCTGACCGCATCGTCGATGCGCACCAGCCCATCGACGATCGAAAACTCGGAGTGCAGGCGCAGATGGACGAAGCCGGACGACATGCCGGCGATTCTAGCTACGCGAAGTCGCGGCGGCCGCGCGGCTCAACGGCGCATCGCGCGCCACGCCGCGATCAAGCCCGCCGATGCGGCATCGACCGGCGCACGCTCATCGTCGAAGGCTGCCGCGATGCGGGCGGCGATCGACTTGCCGAGCTCGACGCCCCACTGATCGAACGAGTCGATGTTCCAGATCGCGCCCTGCACGAACACCTTGTGCTCGTACAACGCGGTCAACATGCCCAGCGTGAAGGGGTCGAAGCGGCGCACGAGAATGGTCGTGCTCGGCCGGTTGCCGGGGAATTCGCGATGCGGCGCCAGGCGTTCGGCCCCCTCCTCGCTCAGCCCCGCGGCGATCATCTCGGCGCGGGCTTCCTGTCGCGTCTTGCCCCAGGCCAGCGCCGCCGACTGCGCAAAGCAGTTGGCGACCAGCAGCCGGTGCTGCGCGTCGTCCGCATACGCGGACTCGGCGGCGACGATGAAATCCACCGGCACCAGCGCCGGCCCCTGCTGCAGCAACTGGAAGTACGCGTGCTGTGCGTTGGTGCCCGGCTCGCCCCAGACGATCGGGCCGGTCGCGTAATCGACGACCTCGCCGTCCGCGGTCACGCGCTTGCCGTTGGACTCCATGTCGAGCTGCTGGATATGCGCGACGAAGCGCGCCAGGTGCTGCGAATAGGGCGCGATCGAATGCGTGGCCGCGCCCCAAAAGTTCAGGTACCAAATGCCCAACAGCGCCGCCAGCACCGGCACGTTGTCCGCGAAAGCGGCCGTGCGGAAGTGCTCGTCCAGCGCATGCGCGCCGGCCAACATCTGCATGAAGCGCGCGCGGCCGACGGCGATCGCGATCGGCAGACCGATCGCGGACCACAGCGAGTAGCGCCCGCCGACCCAGTCCCAGAACTCGAACATGTTGGCGGCGGCGATACCGAACGCGGCGACTGCGCGCGCGTTGGCCGACACCGCGACGAAGTGCCGCGCCACCGCCGCTTCTCCCAGCGCGGCGGCGAGCCAGCCGCGCGCCGCGCGCGCGTTGGCCATCGTCTCCGCCGTCGTGAAGGTCTTGGAGGCGACGATGAACAGCGTCGTGCGCGGGTCAAGTGCGCGCAGCGTCGAAGCCAGGTGCGCGGGATCGACGTTGGCGACGAAGTGCACGCGCGGCCCGTCGTGATACGGCGTCAGCGCCTGCACCATCATCTGCGGGCCCAGGTCCGAACCGCCGATGCCGAGGTTCACCACGTCGGTGAAGCGCATCCCGGCATGGCCGGTCGCCGCGCCCGCGCGCACGCGCTCGGCGAAGTCGAGAAACCGCTCGCGCACGGCCGCCACCTGCGCCTTGACGTCCACACCGTCCACGACCAGTGGCCGCGCCGAAAGATCGCGCAGCGCGACGTGCAGCGCGGCGCGATCTTCGGTGACGTTGATCTTCTCGCCGGCGAACATCGCGTCGATGCGAGCGCGCACGTGGCGGGCGGCCGCGAGCCGAAGCAGCAGCTCGAGCGCGCGCTCATCGATCAGGTGTTTGGAAAAATCGAACAGCAGTTCGCCGCCGGCGAACTGCACGCGGCGCGACAAGCGTGCGAAGCGTTGTGGGTCGGCGGCGAACGCGTCGCGCAGGTGAAAGCCGGCGAGCGCGGCGCGCTGCGCCGCCAGCGCACGCCATTCCCCGCTGTCGGTGAGCTTCTGCTTCATCGCGTGCCGCCGGCGAGGGGGCGTGCGATTGCGGCCGTTCGACACTCGTCGTGCGCGGCCCCGGATGACAGCGCAGCGGTCACTTCTTCTCCGCTGCGCCCTGCACCTTCTCGCCGGCGCGCTGCAGCGCCTCGCCGGTCTTCTCCACCGCCTTGCCCACGGCCTCGCCGGTCTTGCGGCCGGCGCGCTCGATCGCCTTGCCGGCTTTCTCCACACCCTCGCCGACCTTCTCGGCCGCCTTCTTCGCCGCCTGCCCGACCTTCTGTGCGCCGCGGTCGATCGCTTTGCCGGCGCGCTCGGCCGGGCCCGGCTCGTTGGCCAAGGCGACCATAGCGCCGCTGGCGGCGAGCACGGCAACGGCAAGCGCGCAACGGACGATGTTCATCGCGGTCCTCCTGACGCCGGTCTTCCGCAGGAAATGTAAATGGAAACGCCCGCGCGCGGCGGGCGTTGACGGCGCCTGCGCGCCGCGCAAATCTAGGATTCGAAGTCGCGCGGAAAATTGTGTCGCCACACCGCCTGCAGCCGCCCGTCCTCGCCGGCACGCCGCGCGATCGCGGCCAGCGCGGGCACCTGCTCCTGGAACCAGCGCCAGCCCGGTCGCCAGTGCGTCATCGTCGCGATGTAAACGTCGAGGGCCGAGAAGCGGGCGCCGAGGAACCACGGCGCGCCGGCCGCGCCTTCGACGACGCGCCACAGCTTCATCCGGTACTCGTCCACCGCCGTGGCGAACTCCTTGGCGGCGCCCTCCTCGCGCACGAAGCGTCGCGGATCGTCTGCGTAGGTGAACGTTGGGTAGACATTGGCGACGAGGAACACCAGCCAGCGCAGGAACTGCGGCCGCGTCGGATCTCCGATCGCGGGCACGAAGTCGTCGCGTCCGCTGGCGTCCGCCAGGTGCAGCGTGATCGCCGCGCTCTCCGTCATCACTGCGCCATCGGGAAGTAGCAACGTAGGCACCTGGGAGAGCGGGTTGTAAGGCGCCAGATTGCGGCGCCCCTCCTCCGAGCTGAACAGATCGGGCACCTCTGCGTACTCGAACGGCAGGCCGAGGACGGCGAGTTGCGCTTCGACGATCGCCGAACCCCAGCCGGGCCGGCCGAACAGCTTGTATGCAGCCATCGTGCTCGCTCCTTTCGGGTCTCAGTTGCGACGACCGTTGCGACGACATTCGCGCAACGCCGCTGCGCCGACCGTCGGCCGCATCATGCCCGATCGCGCTACGCATATGCACAATCGAACCGGCGGATCGCGCAAAGCGGTGCCGGTGACAGGTTCACATTCGCGCGCGCCGCAGGCAAACTGCGGGGGCATCTGCATGCGCCGCCTGACAGGAGACCGTATGTTCGTGCAGACGATCCGCTGTGACGACATCCATCCCGATCCGCGCAGCGAGGGCTATCGGCTCGCCGCGATCGAAGCACTGGCCGAGGACGTGCGCAGCCGCGGCATCCTGCGACCGGTGCTGTTGCGCGAAACGCCGGGCGGCTACGTGATCGTGCACGGCGAGCGCCGCTGGCGCGCCGCGCGACTGCTCGGGCTGCCCACGATCCCTGCCTTCGTCGTGCAGGACTTCGGGCGCGGCGACAGCGAGCCGGCGCGCGGCATGGCGTCTCGAGGCGCGCAATCGAGCGATCGCGCTCGTCCACCGGCGCCGTAACGCACGGTTCAAACGGTCGGGCGTAAGGCGCCGCTCGCTGCCGCGGCGTGCGGCGTTGATACCGAGCTCGATCGTGCGGCGGCCCTAAAGGACGCGGCGCTGCTGAAAGTCGCGCCGGTGCGCGTCGCCCAGTTGGCGCAAGCGGCGGACAGCGTCGCCGCGCTCGAAGGCAGGCTCGGCGAGCTGAGCCGCACCGCCGCGGCCGTGGAGAAAACGGTGCATGCGCTCGCCGCTCAGGAGCGCATGGTGCAGGCGGTGAAGGCCGAGGTCGACAGCATCCGCCAGATTGCGGGCCGCAGCCGCGCCGACCTGCAGTACGTGGCCGAACACCGTGCGGAGGTCGGCGAGCTACGCACGAAAATGGACGACCTGCTCGGCCGACTGGCCGAGACCGACGCCAAGATCGCGCTGGTCGAGGCGCGCCGCAAAACGGTCGAGGACGTGCGGGCGCGCACCGACGGCATCGCCCACGTGTTGGACGACATCCACGTCAATCTCGAGATCCTGGGTGAGCAGCGCGCCGTGATCGACGACGTCGGCGAACGGCTCGCACGCCTGGAGTTCACGGTGCAGGAAGCGCACAACACGCTGCGCGCGCTGCAGCGCGAGCGCGAGGTGGCCGAGCGCATCGAGCAAAGCATCAAGTCGCTGCGCGCGCGTCCCGCCACGGCCGGATAGGCCGCACGCGCGCCGCCCTGTGCCGTGGTGCGCAGTTGGCGGCACGCGGCGACGCGCAGGTGCAGAAAGGTGGCGTCCCCTAGGGGATTCGAACCCCTGTTATCGCCGTGAAAGGGCGGTGTCCTAGGCCTCTAGACGAAGGGGACCTTCAATCGAAAGCCCGCCAAGCGCGGGCTTTCTTGCGGTCGGTGGTGGAGGTAAGCGGGATCGAACCGCTGACCTCTTGCATGCCATGCAAGCGCTCTCCCAGCTGAGCTATACCCCCACGCGCAAGAGGCGCGCATTATAGCCGCGCGAATCGGTCCGGCAACTCGACGCGTTCTTCGGGGCGCGAATGCGCTCGCCAACCGCAGCGCTCAGCGGCCGACGCGCGCCAGCGCTTCGTGCAGCCGCGCCAGCACCGTGTCACGGGCAAAAAGCGCCAGCACCGCGTCGAGCGATGGCGTATGCGTGCGGCCGGTGACGGCCACGCGCAGCGGAACCGCCAGTTGCGGCATCTTCAGCCCGAACTCGGCAAGCAGTTCCTTGAGCAGCGCGGAGATCGCCGCCCGCTCCCAGGCGATCGACGCCGCGCGCGCCGCGAATGCGCGCACCGCGTTTAGGCTCGCGCCGGTCAGGTGCTGCTTCAACAGCGCTTCGTCCGGCACGTGCGGGCCGTAGAAGAGCAGGGCTTCATCGGCCAGTTCGTTCAGCGTCTTGGCGCGCTGCTTGAGCAACGCCACCACCGCTTCGAGCGGCGCGCCGGCGATCACCCCGCCCCGCCGCTCGATGCGCGGCGCGACCAGATGCGCCAGCCGCGCATCGTCGGCCTCCTTGATGTATTCGCCGTTCAACCACAGCAGCTTGTCGAGGTTGTACTGCGCCGGCGCCCGGTTCACGTGCTCGAGGTCGAACCACTGCACGAACTGTTCGCGCGTGAATTTCTCGTCGTCGCCGTGGCTCCAGCCGAGGCGCGCCAGGTAGTTGACCAACGCCTCGGGCAGAAAGCCGTCTTCTTCGTACTGCAGCACGCTGACCGCCCCGTGCCGCTTGGACAGCTTCTGTCCGTCGGGGCCGAGGATCATCGGCAGGTGGCCGAACGCCGGCGGCGTGGCGCCCAGCGCGCGGTAGATGTTGATCTGCCGCGGCGTGTTGTTCACGTGGTCATCGCCGCGCAGCACGTGCGTGATCCGCATGTCGATGTCGTCGACCACCACCGCGAAGTTGTAGGTCGGCACGCCGTCGGCGCGCGCGATCACCAGGTCGTCCAGCTCTTCGTTCGAAAACGAAATCGGCCCTTTGACGAGGTCGTTCCAGGCCACCTCGCCGTGGTCAGGGTTGCGGAAGCGGATCACCGGCGCCACGCCCGGCGGCGGCGTCTTGCCGCGCGCGTTCTCCGGCCGCCAGCGGCCGTCGTAGCGCGGCTTCTCGCCGCGCGCCATCTGCGCCTGGCGCATCGCTTCCAGCTCCTCGACCGTGGCATAGCACTTGTACGCGGTGCCGGCGGCGAGCATTTGCTCGATCACTTCGCGGTAGCGCGGCAGCCGCTCGGTCTGCCGGATCGGTCCTTCGTCGTAATCGAGCTCGAGCCAGGCCATCGAATCGATGATCACGCGCACCGCTTCCTCGGTGGAGCGTTCGCGGTCGGTGTCTTCGATGCGCAGGATGAACTGGCCGCCGTGATGGCGCGCAAACGCCCAGCAGAAAAGCGCCGTGCGCGCGGTGCCCAGGTGCAGCATCCCGGTGGGGCTGGGCGCGATGCGGGTGCGTACGACTTGGCTCATCGGCTCATCGCGGTGTAGGCAAGGCGACACCATAGCGCTGCGCCCAGGGGGCGAGCGCGGGCAGGATCGTCGGATGCAGCGGGACGCCGTCGGCCAG
>DATLZG010000070.1:0-3869 GCA_035574095.1 Burkholderiaceae bacterium
CGACGGCGGTCCTCCTGCTCGGCATGGCGATCATGGCCAAGATCGGCGATCCGCCGCGGCGGCCGGCGCCGCCGGCGATCGAGAAGACGCAGGACCGGATCGAGCAGCACGGAGGCTGAGCATGTGGCGCGGGCCGCGATCCGCCGAATTTTGCGCGACGCTGCGCGCGGCGATGGCGCGGCCCGAGGTGCGGGAGAAGCAGCGCGCGGCGGCGAAGGCGCGATGGGCGCGGCCCGAGGAGCGGGAGAAGCTGCGCGCGGCGGCGAAGGCGCGATGGGCGCGGCCCGAGGTGCGGGAGAAGCAGCGCGCGGCGGCGAAGGCGCGATGGGCGCGCCAGTGGGCGTGGTGTCCGGCGGAGCTGCGGGATGACTACCGCATTTTGGCGAAGCACTTGGGCGCGGCAGCGGCGCGGCAGTCGATTGAGGCGCAGATCGGGAGGCGGCAATGAGCCGGATCAAGTTCACCTTCGCTGCCGGGCTCGCGCTCTTGTTCCTCGGCGTGATGGTCGGGCTGTACGCGCCGGCCACGCTGGAGTTGATCGCGCGCGTCAGCGTGCCGGCGGAGCTCGCGTTCGGGACCTACTTTCTCGTGACGGCGAGCGCGCTGCTGGGGGCGATCTATGTCGCGATCGCCGGCATCGTGCTGCCGCGCGACTGGGGCGACGGATGAGCGATCGGGTCTGCAGCGTCGCGCCGGTTGTGCCGCCGGCGCTGAAAAGCGCCGCGGTCGATCTCGACGGCTGCGACGTGCTCGAAATCACCGTCGGGCTGTTCGAGCACGAGCAGGCCGGCCACCGGATGGAGAGCTGGCCGCCGGTGGTGCAGAGGAAAGTCGAAGAGCTCGCCGCCGAGTGGCTGGCGCGCAATCCGACGCGGCGCATCCGCCTGGTCTCGGTCGCGGCGACGAAATCCATGTGCGTGCTGCTGCTGCACCACGCCGCGAAGTAAAGCGAAAGTCGTAGCGTCCGCGTGGCGTAGCGTGGGTCACCTCCTCATCGCCACGGCCGGCGGCCGGCGGCCGCCGGCCACCGCCCGAGAGCGGAACGAAGCGCCAAGACGAGCTTATGCCCGGACGCCCGATCACCTCGCTGTTTGGCGCGCTGCTGGAGGCGGCGGAGAAGGCGCTGGCGCGGCCGTCGCTGCTGGCGGCGGCCGACGAGCTCGCGGCGGCACAGCTGCTCGCCGCGGAGGTGCGGCAGGCGGCGGACAAGCTCGCCGCGCCGCAGCTGGTGTTCGAGGAGGAGGCGCTGCTCGCCGACGTGCTGGTGAAAATCATGCGCGCGCGGCGCGACCACGACGACGAGCGGCTCAGGCTGTTCGCCCAGATTGCCGGCGTGCTCGTGCCGGTGGTGCGGGAGCACGCGCACGCCGCTCTGGTGGCTCAAGCGCAGCGGCGGCCGGCGACCTCCGACCAGGACTATCAACCGAAACGAGGCTGAAGATGGGACAACCGGCGGCGCTCGGCGGCTATCGGTTCGGCGGCAAAACACGCGCCGCGTTGTCAACCGCCGCCGCCGCGCCAGCGTCTGAGGCATTGTCAACCGTGCGGCGGCAGCAAACGTCTGAGGCATTGTCAACCGTGCGGGTGATCGACGCCCGGGTCAAGCTGATCGACCGGCAGCGGGCGGCGGCGAAGCTGTCGCACGGCGAATTGTGCCGGCGGGCCGGGGTCGATCCGGACACCTGGCGGCGTTTGCGCACCGGCGAGCGGCCGCCGCGCGCCTCCACTGTCCGCCGGCTCAAGCGGGCGATCGATGTTAAGCCGCCGCAGCGCCTGCCCTTGCTCGCCGCGCTGCATCGGCTGGCGATGATGTGGCTCGCGCGCGAGCTCGGCGCCGATGTGGAGGCGATCATGCGCGAGAGCTTCGCCGTCGAGCGCGGGCTGAACGAGGCCTGGCGGCGAGCCTCGACCGTGCGGCGCTATGCCGCCAGTCTCGTGGTGACCGAGCTCGACGTGCCGCCGGCGGCGCTCGGCCGCGCCATCGGGGTTTCGCGGGAGGGCATGCGCAAGGCGCTGGCCTACGCGGAGGACCAGCGCGAGGCGGAGCCCGAGCTCGACGCGCTGTTCGAGCGCTGCGGCCGGCTGCTGAGAGGGGTGGCATGAAACGGATCGCGCTGCCGGCCGATCGCTGCCCGTGTTGCGGCGGCCCGCTGCCGGGCGTGGCGTTGGCGTGGATCGCCGCGGATAACCTGCTGATCGGTTGCGGGCGGCACATGCGTCTGTCGCCGCGCGCCGGGGCCGTGTTCGACGTGTTGTGGCGGGCGCGCCATCGTCCGAGCGGCGTGGCCATGCCGGAGCTGTGCGAAAAAGTGTTTGGCGGCGACGACGGCCCGAGCAGCGAATATCGCCTCATCAATCAATACATTCACAGGCTGCGCCGCGCGCTGCCGGCGTTCGGTCTCGGCATCGTGACCGTGGGTTGGTCCGGCACGCAATACCGCGGTGCCTGGGCCACGTACCGACTGACGGCGCTGCAGGAAAGGCAGGCCGCATGAGCGCGCTCATCGCAATGCTGAAGCCGCTCGCCGACGCGCGGCGCTTCGAGGTGTTGCACGCGCTCGGCATCCATGCGCGGCCGCGCGGCACAGGCTACATCCGCATCTCCGATCCGATGAGCCGGGACCGCGATCCCTCGCTCGTGATCTGGACGCACGGCGGGCGGCTCACGTTCCGCCGCTACGGATCCGACGCCGCGGGCGACATCATCGACCTCGTGGCCTATCTGCACGGGTGGCCGCGCGGCTCGCGCGAGGCGGTGCGCTGGCTCGCCGACTTCGTCGGTCTCGAGCGACTCACGCCCGCGCAGCGCCGGCTCGCCGCCGCGCGCGCACACAAACTGATCGAACAGGAGCAGCACCATCATGACGAAAAGCTCTCTCTCGCGCGCGCCGACGCGTTCGGGCTGTGGCGCGCAGCAACGCCGATCGAAGGGAGCCTCGGCGAGGTCTACCTCCGCTCGCGCGGCATCGTGCTGCGTGATCTGCCCGATGGCGTTCGTGGCGGTGCTCGCACGCCATCGGCGCTGCGCTTCCTGCCGGCGCATCGTCATGTTGAGAGCGGTCGCACCCTGCCGTGCCTGATCGCCGCCTGCGTAGACTTCGCGTGCTTCGCGGCGCGGCCGCCGCGCGCCGCCAAGCCCATGATCCAGGCCGTGCACCGCACCTGGCTCAAGCCCGATGGCAGCGGCAAGGCGGATGTCGCGCCGGTGAAGAAAGTCTGGCCGTCCTACGCCGGGCTCGTGATCCCGCTCTGGCGCGGGGCCTCGAACCTGAGCGTGAGGGACGCGATCGCCTCAGGCCTGCGCGAGACGCTGGTGCTGACCGAAGGCATCGAGGACGGGCTCTCCGCGGTGGTGGCCAATCCGGAGCATCGCGTCTGGGCGGCGATCTCACTGAACAACCTGGCCAACGTCCCCATTCCAGAGTGCATCGATGGCATCATCGTGCACCGCCAGCGGGACTGGCACAACTTGCAGGCCGTGGCGGCGTTCGAGGCCGCGATCGGCAAGCTCGAAGCGACCGGCCGGCCGGTCGCCATCGTCGAAGCCTTGGCCGGCAAGGACCTCAACGACACATTGAGAGGAGAGTAGTGGCCAAGACGCCGGAGGATGCGCGCGCGCGCGGCAAGGCCGCGGTCGTGGTGTCGATCGCCGACGCCGCGCGCGATCTGGCGCGGCAGAAGCGGCGGCGGCTCGACCCGCCGCCGGCGGAAAAGCGCGGCAACCCGCCGACGCTGCCGGGCAAGTGGACCGCGAACGCGCTCGGGCTGCCGAACGAGGATCCCTGCCCGGTGACGCCGCTCGGTGTGCAGGGCGACGTGTTCCACCTGATCGACTCCGACGGCCAGTTCCGCTCCATGAAGGCCTCGGA
>DATLZG010000071.1:0-8546 GCA_035574095.1 Burkholderiaceae bacterium
GCGTGAACCTGGCGACGCGCAGGCTGTTCGCGGTTGCGGATACGCCGGAGAAGATCGTCGCGCTCGGCGTGGACGGGCTGATCCCGTACATCCGGACGATCGGCCTGTATCGCACCAAAGCGAAGAACATCGTCGAACTCAGCCGGCTGCTGATCGAGCGGCACGGCGGCGAAGTGCCACGCGACCGGGCCGCACTGGAAGCGCTACCCGGCGTCGGCCGCAAGACCGCGAACGTGATCCTGAACACCGCGTTCGGCGAACCGACGATCGCCGTCGACACGCATATCTTTCGCGTCGCCAATCGCACCGGACTGGCGCCGGGCCAGGACGTGGCGGAGGTCGAACGCAGGCTGCTGAGATTCGTGCCGGAGGAGTTCCGCAAGGACGCGCATCATTGGCTGGTCCTGCACGGCCGCTACGTGTGCAAGGCGCGCCGGCCGGAGTGCTGGCGCTGCGTGATCGCCGACCTGTGCGAGTTTCGGTCGAAGACGCCGGCGCCATAGTGAGCGGGCCCAGATGTTCAATCCCTCCCGCGACGAAGTCCGCCAGTTCTTCTGCGACACCTGGCGCAAGCACCAAAGCGCCGAGTTGCTGCTGCCGATCGAGGCCGCGGCGTTGAAGTGGATCCTCGTTCACCCCGAGTACCACGAGCTGCTCGCCGACCCGCAACGCGCGCTCGCGGAGGAGTACACCGTCGAGCGCGGCACGACCAACCCGTTTCTGCACTTGTCGATGCACCTGGCCCTGGACGAGCAGGTGTCGATCGACCAGCCGCCGGGCATACGCGCCGCCTTCGCCCGTCTGGCCGCGCGCGCGGGCGACGAGCACGAAGCCGCCCACGAGGCAATGGAATGCCTGGGCAGGATCGTGTGGGAAGCGCAGCGCGGCGTCCTGCCGGCCGATGCGGCGGCGATCAACGCCGCCTATCTGGATTGCCTGTTGCGCCGCGCCGGACGGGCCTGACGCGCTACTTCTTGTGCGTCAGCGGCCCCGGCAACGCGCCGAAGTACGCCGCCAGATTCGCGATATCTTGCTTGCTCAGCGGTTGCGCGATGCCGGCCATGATGGCGTTCTTGCGCGCGCCGGTCTTGTAATCGGTGAGCGCCTTCGCCAGATAGTCCGGGTACTGACCGGCGATGATCGGGTAGCTCGGATCGATCGGCGACTTGCCGTCCTTGCCGTGGCAGGCGGCGCACTGGGATTCGCCGATCTTGCGTCCCGCTTCGAGGTCGGCCGCGCAGGCACCGCTCGCCGCGCCCAGCGCCAGCACAAGGGCCAGTTCCAGCTTCAGTCTCATTCGTTTCCCTCTCGCCTATTTCGCCGCGACCGTGGCCGGCTGCGCGCCGCGCTGCGCGTAGTACGCCGCGATGTCGGCGATCTGCTGATCGCTCAGGCCGGCGGCGATCGCCTTCATCGTCGGATGGCTGCGGTCGCCTTTCTTGTAGGCCTGCAACGCCGCTTCGATGTACTTCGCGCTCTGGCCGCCGAGCTTCGGCACGCGGTACACCTGCGGAAACGAACTCTGGTAGCCGGGGATCGTGTGGCAGCCGGTGCACATCGAGACGTGCGCCTTGGCCGCCTCGGCGTTGCCAGCCGGCGCGGCCGCTTGCTGCGCCGTGGCCAGCGGCGTCGCGGCACAAACGAGCAGCCCCGCGAGGAGTCGAATGGAGTTCATCGATCGAATGTTGTTCTGGCGGTGGTCGGGTGCCGCGCTTCGCGCGCGGCGGCGCGCATTCTACTGGAGACGCAGCGGGCGCGCGGAGACGCGCGGCGCGCTGCGTATACTGCCGCCGTCTCCGCCGCCACCCTGCCCGCCATGCAACGATTCCACGGTTCTTCGACCTACGTCGCCACCGCCGATCTGAAGCTCGCCGTCAACGCCGCGCTGACGCTGCAGCGTCCGCTGCTGATCAAAGGCGAGCCCGGAACCGGGAAGACGATGCTAGCCGAGGAAGTGGCGCGCGCGCTCGACATGCCGCTGTTCGCCTGGCACATCAAGAGCACGACCAAGGCGCAGCAGGGTCTGTACGAATACGACGCCGTGTCGCGGCTGCGCGACTCGCAACTGGGCGACGCGCGCGTGCACGACATCCACAACTACATCGTGCGCGGCGTGCTGTGGCAGGCGTTCGAAAGCGAGCGCCCCGCCGTGCTGCTGATCGACGAGATCGACAAGGCCGATATCGAGTTTCCGAACGATCTGCTGCGCGAACTCGACCGCATGGAGTTCTACGTCTACGAAACGCGGCAGACGATCCGCGCGCGGCACCGGCCGCTGGTGGTGATCACCTCGAACAACGAGAAGGAGCTGCCCGACGCCTTTCTGCGCCGCTGCTTCTTTCACTACATCAAGTTTCCGGACAAGGAAACGATGCAGGCGATCGTCGACGTGCACTTTCCTAAGCTGCGCGGCGAGCTGCTGAAGAACGCGCTCGACACGTTCTTCCAGATCCGCGAACTACCCGGGCTGAAGAAAAAGCCGTCGACCTCCGAATTGCTCGACTGGCTGAAACTGCTGGTCGCCGAGCAGATCCCGCCGGAGGCGCTGCGCAGCAAGGACGACAAGCTGTTCGTGCCGCCGCTGGCCGGCGCGCTGCTGAAGAACGAGCAGGACATGCACTTGTTCGAGCGGCTGGTTTTCATGGCGCGCCACAACCGGTAGTTTCCGGACCGATCGGCGGCGTGCACGAGCATGCAATCGAAACGGGCGGAAACCACTCTCGCGCACGACGCGGACGCGGCGGCGGCTTTACCGCCGAGCCGGTCAGCGCTCGGACCCGCCGCCGGCGCCATGGCGGAGTCGAGGTTGCGGTGAAGAAGCCCGAGCCGGTCACCTTGAACGGCCGGCACGTGCGGCTGGAGCCGTTGCATGCCGATCACGAGCCCGATCTGCGGGCGGCGGCCGCCGACGGCGAACTGTGGCGCCTGCGGGTCACCTCGGTGCCGGAGCCGGAGCAAACCGCGATCTACGTCGCCAACGCGTTAATGGGGCAGCAGGACGGCACGATGCTGCCGTTCGTCGTGCGCGAGCTGTCCGCCGGGCGCATCATCGGCTCGACGCGCTACCACGACATCGTCGCCGACGTCGGCCGCTTAGAAATCGGCTACACCTGGTACGGAAAGTCGTGGCAACGCACGGCGGTCAACACCGAATGCAAGCTGCTGTTGCTGACGCACGCGTTCGAGACCCTCGGCTGCGCCGTGGTCGGTTTCCGCACCGACAACTTCAACTTCGCCTCGCAGCGTGCGATCGAACGGCTCGGCGCGCGCAAGGACGGCGTGATCCGGCATCATGCACGGCGCCGCGACGGCACCGTGCGCGACACGGTGATGTACAGCATCACCGCCGGCGAGTGGCCCGAGGTCAAGGCCCATCTGCAGTATCTGCTGGCGCGGCCGAGGTGAAGCGATGTTGATCAACTTCTTCTACCACCTGCGCGCGGCGCGGCTGCCGGTGTCGCTGAAGGAGCTGCTGACGCTGCTGGAAGCGTTGAAGCGCGGCGTGATCGCGCCCTCGATCGACGATTTCTACTACCTGGCGCGCGCCACGCTGATCAAGGACGAGGCGCTGTACGACAAGTTCGACCGCGCGTTCGGCGAGTTCTTCACCGGCGTGCAGACCTTCATCGACTTCACCAAAGAGATTCCGGACGCCTGGTTCAAGGAAATGCTGAAGCGCGAGTTCACGCCGGAGGAACTGGCGCAGTTGGAAAAGCTCGGCTGGGACAAGCTGATGGAGGAGTTCCGCAAGCGGCTGGCGGAGCAGGACGGCGCCCACCACGGCGGCAACAAGTGGATCGGCACCGGCGGCACCTCGCCGTTCGGCGCCGGCGGCGCGCACCCCGAGGGCATCCGCGTCGGCGGGCCGAGCCAGGGCAACCGCACGGCGGTGAAGGTGTGGGAGGCGCGCGCGTATCGCGACTACGACGACGACGTCGAGCTCGGCACGCGCAACATCAAGATCGCATTGCGGCGGCTGCGCCGCTTCGCGCGCGAGGGCGCCGACTTGGAGCTCGACTTGCCGGACACCATCGAATCGACCGCGAAGAACGCCGGCTACCTGGACATCAAGATGGTGCCCGAGCGGCACAACACGGTGAAAGTGCTGATGCTGCTCGACGTCGGCGGCACGATGGACGAGCACATCAAGCGCGTCGAGGAACTCTTTTCGGCGGCCAAGGCGGAGTTCAAGCACCTCGAGTTCTACTATTTCCACAACTGCGTCTATGAGAACCTCTGGCGCAACAACCGCCGCCGCTTCGCCGAGAAGTTCCACACCTGGGACGTGCTGCGCAAGTACAACCCCGATTACCGCCTGATCTTCGTCGGCGACGCGACGATGAGCCCGTACGAGATCCTGCAACCGGGCGGCAGTGTCGAGCACAACAATCCGGAGCCCGGCGCGGTGTGGCTGCAGCGCTTCACCGCCCACTTCCCGAAATTCGTCTGGATCAACCCGGAACCGGAAGGCCTGTGGCAGTACCGGCAATCGATCGCGATCGTCCATCAACTGATGGGGGGCCGGATGTTTCCGCTGACGCTGGACGGCCTGACGCGGGCGATGCGCCAATTGAGCAAGTGACGCATCGGCTCGAGAGCCAGGGGCGAGGCCCCGCAGCGATTGGCCGCCGACGCGTCATCCCGAGCGCAAGCAAGGGACCTCAGGCACGGCATCGATCCCGTGCCCCATCCCCCACCCGCGCGATGCGCGTCGCCGCCGCCACGCGCCAAGAGTAGATTTACTCGGCCGCGCCACAGGCGCGAACTGGAGAACTGCAAAGGAGCAGCACCATGGCGACGTACTTCCTGTTCGGCAAATACACGCCGGAGGCGATCAAAGGAGTCAGCGCCAAACGCACCGAGGAAGCGTCGGCGCTGATCAAATCGCTCGGCGGCACCGTGCACGCAGGTTATGCGCTGCTCGGCGACACGGACCTCGTACTGATCGTCGATCTGCCCGACACGCAGCGTGCGATGAAGGCCTCCGCCGCGCTGACCAAGCTGACCGGTATCGGCTTCAGAACCGCGCCGGCGGTCACGATCGACGAGTTCGACAAATTGATGGTTTGACGCCCGTCACGTCTCGAACGGCGGCGCTGCGCGCAGCACTTCATCGATTGTGGTGAGGCCGGCGGCGACCTTTTCGGCGCCGGACACGCGCAGCGAGCGCAGGCCTTCGCGCGCGGCCTGATGGCGGATCTTCGCGATATCCGCTCCGGCCGCGATCAACTCGCGGATCCTGTCGCTGATCACCAGCAATTCGATCAAGCCGGTGCGGCCCAGATAGCCGGTGCGCCGGCATTCGAGGCAGCCGACCGGCTTGTACACGGGGCTCGGCACCGGCGAGCGCCACGGCGCGACCAGCCCCTTCCATAGCGCTTCGTCGATCGGCTCGCCCTCCTTCTTGCAATGCGGGCACAGCGTGCGCACCAGCCGCTGCGCCAGCACTCCGAGCAGCGTGGCATTGACCAGATACGCGGGCACGCCCAGTTCGAGCAGGCGTGCGATCGACGACGCGGCATCGTTGGTGTGCAGCGTCGAAAACACCAAGTGGCCGGTCAGCGCCGCCTGCACCGCCATGTCGGCGGTTTCCTTGTCGCGGATCTCGCCGACCATGATGATGTCCGGATCCTGCCGCATCAGCGCGCGCAGCCCGTCGGCGAAGCCGAGATCGATGCCGTGCTGCACCTGCATCTGGTTCAGCGCCGGATCGACCATCTCGATCGGGTCTTCGACCGTGCTGACGTTGACTTCGTCGGTCGCCAGTTGCTTCAGCGTCGAGTACAGCGTCGTCGTCTTGCCGGAGCCGGTCGGCCCGGTCACCAGCACGATGCCCGACGGCCGATGGATCAACTCCTCCCAGGTCTTCGCCTCCGTCTCGGAGAAACCCAGCTCGGCATAGCTGCGCACGACGACCTCGGGATCGAAGATGCGCATCACCAGTTTCTCGCCGAAGGCGGTCGGCAGCGTGGACAAGCGGATCTCCACTTCGCGCCCGGCGCTCGCCCCGCTGGTGACCTTGGTCTTGATGCGGCCGTCGAGCGGCCGGCGCCGCTCGACGACATCCATGCGACCGAGCAGCTTGATGCGGCTGACCATCGCGTGCAGCACCGCCGGCGGCACCTGGTAGACCTGATGTAGCACACCGTCGATGCGGAAGCGCACCACGCCCTGCTCGCGCTTCGGCTCCATGTGGATGTCGCTGGCGCGCTGGTCGAACGCGTATTGCAGCAGCCAATCGACGATCGTGACGATGTGATGGTTCTCGGCGTCGACCTTCGCGCCCAGCTCCACCAGCTGCTCGAAATTGCCGACGACGCTCTTCTCGCTCGACTTGCTGGCACCCTTGATCGACTGCGCCAGCTTGTAGAACTCGACCGTGTAGCGCTCGATGTCGAGCGGGTTGGCCACCACACGTTTGACGCTCTTGCGCGAGATTTGCTCGATCTCGCGCACCCAGCCGTCGAGGAACGGCTCGCTGGTCGCCACCGTGACCTCGGCGCCCGACACCGCGATCGGCAGGATCGAGTAATTGGTCGCGTAACTGGCGCTCATCACTTCGACCACGCGCGCGAAATCCACCCGTAACGGGTCGATGTGCTGGTACGGCAGGCGCGCCTTTTCCGCCAGCCATTGCGTCAGGCGTTCGATGTCGAGCAGATCGCGCGCCGGCGTCGGCGCGCGCAGATTCATCTCGGCCAGCAGCGCCAGCGGATGCACGCGCGTTTCGCGCGCGCGCACCGACAGCACGCGCTCGGCGTCGCTCTTGGCCATCAGCCCGTCGGACACCAGCCCTTTGACCACGTACGACAGCGGCAGGCGCCCGGTCGGCGCGGCGAGTGCCTTCCTGTGCTCTGGGGCGTTCATGCGACCGCACGCCGGCAATCGGCACGGCGGCGCCGCGCTCCGCGCGGCGCACGAGTCTGAAGCGTGGCAGAGAGCGAGATTGCCCGCGCTGCGCGCTCGGAACGTCCCGGAATCGCTTGCATCCCTCTAGGCCGGCATGTAGCGCTGCGCCAGTTCTTCGGCGCGCTTCGGCATGCGCTCGAATTCGCCGACCACGCCGTCCACCGCGCGCTTCGTCAGCGGCGTGGTCTCCAGCGGCTTCAGATAGCCCTTCTTCAGATAGGACTTGATCACATCCGGCGGCATCACGTGCGCCTTGCCCTCCGGCTCGCTGCTGAACATGAACAGCGTCTTCAGCGGACTGATCCAGCGCAGCCGCGCTTTGACCATCTGCGTGCCGTTCCACAGACTGAACCAGGTGCCGCGCTGCCAACTGGTGATGTCTTCGTCGAAGCGCGCTTCCTCGACGCGGTCCAGATCGTCGATGTCGGTGACCGGATCGACCATCGTCACGTCGGCGTCGTACTCCTCGGCTGCGCGCAGGACGGCGCCGGTGGACACCTTGATGCCGCCCGCCACCGTCGTGATCGGGAACGTGCCGGTCAGCTGCATGCCCTCGATGCGCGAGCGCAGTTCGCTGGTGGCGACCGACGACTTGATGTAGGTGGCCTGATCGACCGGCTTCACGGCCATCGCGTGCGAAGCCATCAGTTGCTGGAAGAAGTTCTGTTGGTCCCGTTCGCTCATGCGAATCAGCGCCAAACCGTCGCGCAGCACGCGCGTCAGGTTCGGGATCAACGTCACCAGCCGCTTGCGTTCTTCGGCGGTCGCCTTCGGCTGCACGCTCCAGACCAGTTCGTGGATCGACTCGCGGAACGTCTTCGAGAACCCCGGCGTCTGCGCGTCGCGCAGCGTGGCCGTGACCAGCACCTGCACCCACGGTCCGACCAGGAAGTCGCGCAGGTACGGTTCCAGCTCGACTTTCTCGAACGCACGCCGCACCTGGATCGTCGTATTGATCGCCAGGATCTCGCGTTTCTCGGCCTCTTCCAGAGCCCGTTTGGCGCGCGCCACCGGATCGTTGTCGCGCGGCGATACGTCGCCGATGAAGTTGTCGAACTCCGCGAGCAGCTTCTCGAAGATGCCGATGTCCTTGTCGAACTTCTCCAGCACCGTGCGCACGACGCGCTCGACTTCGTCCTTGTAGCGCTGGTTCTCGTCGCCGTACGGCTCCCAGCCGACCGACGTGCTGGCGATGCGGTCGATCAGGCGCCGCGCCGGGTGCGTGCTGGAGGCGAAGAAGTCGGCGTCGAGCAGCGCCGCCTTCAACACCGGAAACTGCAGCCTGGACAGCAGCGCCTTGATGTCGGCCGGCACCTGGCCATCGCGCAGTACCTGGTCGAACATCATGCCGACCAGCTCGATCGTCAGCTTGTCGACGGTGCGCGTGGACTTCTCGATCAGGTGCTCGCGCCAAGCGTTGATCGACCCTGCGCCGGTGCCGGCGAAGGCCGCGCCGTGGAATCCCTCCAGCCCGAGCTGCTGCAGCTCGGCGATCGCGTCCAGCAGCGGCGGCGCGGCCGGACCGGGAGACGGCAGTTGCGGCGGCCGGTGGTCGCGCGCATTGGCCTGCAGCCGCGCCAGCAGGTTGTTCAACACCATCGTCGCGTCGGCGAATGGCGCGCCGATGCCGCCGGCTG
>DATLZG010000072.1:0-4573 GCA_035574095.1 Burkholderiaceae bacterium
CGGCGCGCCGGTGGCCGCGCGCTACACCGACTACGAGGGCTTCATCGCCGCGGCCGACGGCGACTCATTCCGTTACGCGCCGCACGCCGAGGACGACCCGATCGCGATGTGCTACACGTCGGGCACGACCGGGCGCCCGAAGGGCGTCGTGTACTCGCACCGCTCGACCGTGCTGCACACGCTGGTGGCCAACCAGCCCGACTATTGGGGCTTGAGCGCGCGCGATGCGGTGCTGCCGGTGACGCCGATGTTTCACGCCAACTGCTGGGGCGTGCCGTACGCCTGCGTGATGATGGGCGTCAAGCTCGTCTTCCCCGGGCCGCATCTGCATGCCGAGGATCTGCTCGAGCTGATGGCGGCGGAGCAGCCGACCTATGCGCTGGGCGTGCCGACGATCTGGACCACGATGCTCGAGCTGCTGGAGCGCGATCCTCAGCGCTGGCGGCTGCCGCCCGGCATGCGCATGCTGGTCGGCGGCGCGCCGGTGCCGGAGGCCATGATCCGCGGTTTCGCGCGCCACGGTGCGCAGCTCGTGCACGGCTGGGGCATGACCGAGATGAGCCCGCTCGGCACGATCTCTTACTTGAAGCCGGAGTTGCAAGAGTTGGACGACGAACGGCGCTTCGCGCGCTACGCGCTGGCCGGCGTGCCGGTGGCGCTGACCGAGATGCGGCTGGTCGCGCAGGACGGCAGTGTCTGCCCGTGGGACGGCGAGAGCTTGGGTGAAATCCAGGTGCGGGGGCCGTTCATCACCGCGCGTTACCACGACACGCCGGTCGAGGCCGAGAAGTTCACCGCCGACGGCTGGCTGCGCACCGGCGACGTGGCGACGATCGACGCGCACGGCTACGTGCGCATCGCCGACCGCACCAAGGATCTGATCAAGTCCGGCGGCGAGTGGATCAGCTCGGTGGACATGGAGAACCACCTGATGGCGCACCCGGCGGTGCTGGAAGCCGCGGTGGTGGCGGTGCCGGATGCGAAGTGGGGCGAGCGGCCGGTCGCGTTCGTGGTCTTCAAGAGCGGCCGCGCGGGGAGCGCCGACGAGCTGCGCGCGCACCTGGCGGCGCGCTTCGCCAAATGGCAATTGCCCGATCGCTTCGAGGCGCTGGAGGCGATTCCGCGCACCTCGACCGGCAAGTTCTGGAAGGCCAAACTGCGCGAGCTGGCGCGCGCGAGGTGATCGCATGTCCGCCTGGCAGATGCTGCCCACGCTGGCGCTGGCGATCGACGCCGACGTCGCGCCGGCGCGCGCGCAGGCGGTCACCGAAGCGCTGACCCGCCGCATCGTGCCGCTGCTGGCGGCGCGCGCCGGCCGCTACGAGCCGCTGGCGAGCGGCTGCCTGTACGAGCACGGCGGGCGGCTGATCCTGATGACGTGCCGGCACGTGTTCGACGACGGCGCGGTGATCGGCGACCTCGCGGTGCCGCTGGCGGCGGCAGGCCGGCTGTTGCCCCTGCGGCATGCAGGGGCGCGCCTGATCGCGCATCCGCAGCACGATCTGGCGGCGCTGGAGATCGGCGCGGCAAGCGCGTGCAGGGCGCTGCGGCGTGGCTGGCAGCCGGTGCCGCTCGCCGCGTTGCCGACCGAGGTCGTCGGATCGCAGTTCGTGCTCGCCGGTTATCCGTACGCCCAGATGCGGCGTTGCGACGGCACGCTGTACGCAAGACCGCTGGTCGTGTTCGCCCGCCGCTTGGAGGATGAACCGGCGCCGCGCGTGCGCTACAGCTACACGGCGCGGCGCATCGACGGGCAGTTAGTGCACGCGCCGGAGCTGGACGGGGTGTCCGGCGCCACGCTGTGGTCGGTGACGGAGGAGCGCGGCGCGCTCGAATGCGTGCTGCAACCGGCCGGCGTGCAAAGCGCGTTTCTGCATGGCCGGTACGCGCGCGGCGCGCCGATCACCGCCGCGCGCGAGGTCCTGGCGCGGCTGACGGGGTGAGGCAACGCGCTACGGGTCGTCGATCACGGACGTCCGACCTACCCGTGCGCCCAGCGCGAATACTTGGGCAGCGTGGCGCGCAGGAACTCCATCTGGTCGGCGAGGATGCGCCGATTGCTGAGGATGAAGCCCTCGTTGCGGCACACCGCGTACGGCACGTACAGCAGCGGCATGTGCGCTTCCTCCGGCCGGCGGTTGCCCTTGCGCGTGTTGCAAGAGCGGCAGGCGGTGACGACGTTGGTCCACACGTGCTGCCCGCCGCGCGACACCGGCACGATGTGCTCGACGGTCAACTCGGTCTCGTTGAACTGATTGCCGCAGTACGCGCAGATATGGCGGTCGCGCACGAACAAGCGGTGCTTGGTCAGCCCGACGTGTTCGTGGCCGTGCGGAATGCGATGCCGGCCGCGGATCATCACGATCGAGCTGGTGACGAACTCGGAGCGGCGGCCCGACGCCTCCTGCAGACCGCCGGTCATCGAAAAGATGTTCTCGCCCAGATCGGTGATGACCTTGCCGGCGGCGTAGTAGCGAGCGGCGCGCATCAGGTGCGCCCACCGGACCGGCTGGCCGTGGGAGTCGACGATCAGAATCCTTGGGTCGGACTCCAGCGCAAGCATGGTGTGAATATTGCCACGGCGTGGGGCGGTTTGCAGGCCGCGCGGGGCTGCCGCGCTACTGGCGCTGGCGCCCGTCGTTGACGACGAAACGCGGGTCGGGGCCGTTTTCGGCGCGGCGGAAGACGCCGGCTTCGTCGAACATCACCGTCATCACCGAGTCGAACACCCCCGCCTCGCGATACGGGTAGAGCCAGCCGGTCAGCTTGCTCAGCGCGTAGCGTTCGACCTTCCACGGTGCGCCGAACTCGCGCAGCACGCTCCTCTGGTCGTCCACGCCCGGCCGCAAGCGGCCGAAGTTCTCGAACGTGCGCACCTGCTTGATCGCGGCCACGCGGCCGCTCGCGT
This sequence comes from Burkholderiaceae bacterium, assembly GCA_035574095.1. GTDB lineage: Bacteria > Pseudomonadota > Gammaproteobacteria > Burkholderiales > Burkholderiaceae_F > JAKANT01. Next base: position 2,909 of record DATLZG010000072.1, read on the forward strand.
CCACGTCCACCATCCACACGAACTGCTCGAACGCGCCGCGCGCGTACTCGAGCCGCTGGCCGCCGTCGGGCAAGGCGTAAACCCGGTCGGCCGCGCCCAGGCGCGCCTGCAACTGCGCTGCGGTGGCGCCGGGTGCGAACGACTCCGGGGTCGCGCAGGCGGCGAGCCAGGCGATCAGGGCAACGGAAAGGAGGGATCGCCCGCGAAGGGCGCGCCCACTAGATTGCGGCCGCTGCATCGGGCCTCCGGGCCGGAGTCGATCGACACACCATAGAGCGCGGCGGGGCGGCAAAGTTCGGCGGCGCGCGCGAACGCGGGGAGGAGTGGGGATGAAATGGCTGCTGCGCATTGCCGTCGGGCTGGTCGGCTTGCTGGTCGTGCTGGCCGGTATCGGGCTGCTGTTGCCGTCGCAGTTCAAAGTCGAGCGCAGCGTGCAGATCGCGGCGCCGGCCGACCGGGTGTACGCGCTGATCGCCGACCCGCGCGAGTGGAAGCGCTGGACCGTGTGGAACCGGCGCGATCCGGCGATGAAAATGGAGTACGGCGGCGCGCCTGCCGGCGCCGGCGCCAAATGGTCGTGGCAAAGCGGCAGCGAAGGCAGCGGCAACATGGAGTTCACCGAAGCCAAGCCGGGCGAGCGCATCGCCTACCGCTTGAGCTTTCCCGAATTCGGGATGCAGTCGAGCGGACTGCTCACCATCGTTCCGACCGGCGACGGGGTGCGCGTGACCTGGACCAACGAGGGCGATATGGGCGCCAGCCCGGTGAGCCGCTGGTTCGGACTGTTCATGGACCGGCTGGTTGGCCCTGACTTCGAGGGCGGCCTGGCCAATCTGAAACGGCTGGCCGAAGGCGCCTGATACGGCGCCCGGCTTTCCCTCACCCCCGGATCGCTCCGGACAGGGGAGAAAGCTCTCCCCTGCGGGGGCGCTCCGCGGTGGGCGCGGTTCGGGCGTCCGGGGCGCAACGCGTGGTTGCGGCTCGGGTCCTTGGCTCCGGCCAATGGCCCCCTCGCCGCGCCTCGCGCTGCATCCCCAGGCACCCCCGCCGCGGCCGCCGCGGATTCCGAGATAGGTTCTACTTGCCCGCTTCGACGCGCTTGGTCGGGTAGTTGACCCAGATGACCTGCGTGCCGAACGCGCGCGCCGCGCGTTCGACCTGCGCGACGCGTTGGTGGTCGATTTCGTACGTGACCGTCGTCGTGCGCGTGCTCGCGCATCCGGTTGCGAGCACCGCGGCAGCGCCGGCAACGGCGAGCAGGGCAGTGATCGAACGCATCGTCGTCTCCCTTCTGGCCCCTCCGATCGGAGGTTGCTTGCCGCCGTCGAATCTAGTCCTGCGGTGCGCGGATGCAAGGGGGGTGCGACGAAACGGCCATCGCTGCGGTCGAGTTGGCCCGCATTCGCGTTATCGTCCGCATCGAGCCCAAGGCAAGCAGGCGAATCGATCGCGCTCCCGCAACCGGGGCTGGGCACTTGGTTCTCCCGGCTGATGCGCGGTACGGAGCGCGCCGGACGGCCGCAGTACAGGCCGTGCAGGCTTGGCGCAGCGGGCTGCGGCCGACTCAGTTAGCCACTTCTCTCGTGCGGGGGGTTGCGATGAAAGTCACGTTCTCAGTCATCAAGGCCGACGTCGGCTCGATCGGCGGCCATACGCGGCCGTTGG
>DATLZG010000073.1:0-3884 GCA_035574095.1 Burkholderiaceae bacterium
CATCCCGCTCGGCTTTCTCATCGGGCGCTTCAGGTTCGCCGCGCACATGGCCGCGCCGATCATCGCCATCCTGCGGCCGGTGTCGCCGCTCGCCTGGCTGCCGATCGGCCTGCTGGTCTTCAAGGCCGCGCATCCAGCCGCGATCTGGACCATCTTCATCTGCTCGCTCTGGCCGATGATCCTGAACACCGCCGCCGGCGTGCGCCAGGTGCCGCAGGAATACCTGAACGTGGCGCGCGTGCTGGCGCTGCCCGAATCCAAGGTCTTCACCCGCATCCTGTTTCCGGCCGCGCTGCCCTATGTACTGACCGGCGTGCGGCTGTCGATCGGCGTGGCGTGGCTGGTGATCGTCGCCGCCGAAATGCTGACCGGCGGTGTCGGCATCGGCTTCTGGGTGTGGGACGAATGGAACAACCTGAACGTCCCGCACATCCTGATCGCGATCTTCGTGATCGGCCTCGTCGGGCTCGCGCTCGAGCTCGCCCTGCTCGCGCTGGCGCGGCGCTTCGAATACGCCCGCTGAAGGAGGCGCCGATGTCCACCGAATCGCGCTACCTGCAAATCGAAGGCGTCGGCAAGTCCTTCGCCATCCGCAAAGGGGAGTTCGTCGCGCTGCGCGACATCGATCTCGCGATCGCGCGCGGCGAGTTCGTCGCGCTGATAGGACATTCGGGCTGCGGCAAGTCCACGCTGCTGAACCTGATCGCCGGCCTGCTCGCGCCGGACGCCGGCGTGATCCTGCTCGCCGGGCGCGAAGTGCGCGCGCCGGGCCCCGACCGCGGCGTCGTTTTCCAGGGGCACTCGCTGCTGCCCTGGCTGACCTGCTACGAGAACGTCTACCTCGCGGTCGAGCGCGTATTCGGCGCCAGCGAGAGCAAAGCGCAGCTCGACGCCCGCACCCGCGCGGCGCTGGAACTGGTGGGGCTTGCGCACGCCGCGCACAAGCGGCCGGGCGAGATCTCCGGCGGCATGAAGCAGCGCGTCGGTATCGCGCGCGCGCTGGCGATCGAACCGAAGATGTTGCTCTTGGACGAACCGTTCGGGGCGCTGGACGCGCTGACGCGCGCGCGCCTGCAAGACGAACTGATGGCGATCGTCGCCCGTCTGGGCATCACGGTGCTGATGGTCACGCACGACGTGGACGAGGCGGTGCTGCTGTCGGATCGCATCGTGATGATGACCAACGGCCCGGCGGCGACGATCGGCGAGGTGTTGCCGGTGCCGCTCGCGCGCCCGCGCGACCGGCTGGAGATGGCGCATCACCCGGTTTACCTGAACTGCCGCGAGCGGGTGCTGGAGTTTCTGTACCGCAAGCAGCAGCATGTGGAGGCCACGGTATGAGCAGGCCGCAACTGGTGGTCGTCGGCAACGGCATGGCCGGCATGCGCGCCGTGGAGGAGTTGCTCGCGCTGGCGCCGGACCTCTACGAGATCACCGTGTTCGGCGCCGAGCCGCGACCCAATTACAACCGCATCCTGCTGTCTCCGGTGCTGGCCGGGGAGAGCGGCTTCGACGAGATCGTCACCCACTCCTACGACTGGTACGCCAGTCACGGCATCCGGCTGCGCGCCGGCTGCGCAGTGACGCGCATCGACCGCGGACGGCGCGTGGTGATCGCAGACGACGGCAGCGAAACGCCGTACGACCGGCTGCTGCTCGCCACCGGCTCCAACCCGGTGATCCTGCCGATTCCCGGCGCGCGGTTGCCCGGGGTCCTGACCTATCGCGACATCGCCGACACCGAAGCGATGATCGAAGCCGCGCGGCGCTATCGCCGCGCCGCAGTGATCGGCGGCGGCCTGCTGGGACTGGAGGCCGCCAACGGGTTGCGCGCGCGCGGCATGGAGGTCACCGTCGTGCATCTGATGCCGCATCTGATGGAGCGGCAGCTCGACGCAACCGCGGCCGGGCTGCTGCGGCAGGCGCTGGAGGCGCGCGGGATCCGGTTTCTGCTGAGCAAACAGACAAGCGAGCTGGTGGCCGGCGAAAGCGGCCGCGTGTGCGCGCTGAAGTTCGCCGACGGCGACACGCTCGAGGCCGATTTGGTCGTGATGGCGGTCGGCATCCGCCCGAATACGGCGCTGGCGGAAGCGGCCGGCCTGCACTGCAACCGCGGCGTGGTGGTCGGCGACACGATGCAGACCTACGATCCGCGCATCTATGCGGTCGGCGAATGCGTCAATCACCGCGGCGTGGCCTACGGGTTGGTCGCACCGCTGTTCGAGCAGGCCAAGGTCGCCGCCAACCACCTGGCGCGTTTCGGCATCGGCCGCTACGCCGGCTCGATCACCAGCACCAAGCTGAAGGTGACGGGCATCGACCTGTTTTCGGCCGGCGACTTCAACGGCGGCGCAGGCTGCGAGCAGATCGTGCTGTCCGACCCCGGCGCGGGCGTGTACAAGAAGCTGGTGATCAAGGACGACCGGCTGGTCGGCGCCTGCCTGTACGGCGACACGGTCGACGGCTCCTGGTACTTCAAGCTGCTGCGCGAGGGAAGGCCGATCGCCGACATCCGCGACCACCTGATGTTCGGCGAGCCGAACCTCGGCGACACCGGCCACATGGGACAGAACCGCGCGCTGGCGATGCAGGACGGCGACGAGGTGTGCGGCTGCAACGGCGTCAGCAAGGGCAAGATCGTCGCGGCGATCCGCCAGCACAAGCTCGCCACGCTGGACGAAGTGCGCAAGTGCACGAAAGCGAGTTCTTCCTGCGGCTCGTGCACCGGGCTGGTCGAACAGATCCTGATCGCCACCGCCGGCGCCGATTATTCGCCGGCGCCGAAGATGAAACCGCTGTGCGGCTGCACCGATTCGACGCACGCCGAAGTGCGGCAGGCGATCCGCGAGCTCGAACTGTTGTCGCTTCCGCAGGTGTTCGAACGGCTAAATTGGCGCACCCCGAACGGCTGCGCCACCTGCCGGCCGGCGGTCAACTACTACCTGATCTCCACCTGGCCGAAGCGCGCGGTGGACGATCCGCAGTCGCGCTTCATCAACGAGCGCGCGCACGCCAATATCCAGAAAGACGGCACCTTTTCGGTCGTGCCGCGCATGTGGGGCGGAGAGACCAGCGCCGCCGAACTGCGCCGCATCGCGGACGTGGTGGAGAAGTACCGGATCCCGACCGTCAAGGTGACCGGCGGGCAGCGCATCGACTTGCTGGGAGTCAAGAAGGAGGATCTGCCGGCGGTGTGGAGAGACCTCGGCATGCCGAGCGGGCACGCTTACGCCAAGGCGCTGCGCACCGTGAAGACCTGTGTCGGCTCCGAGTGGTGCCGCTTCGGCACCCAGGATTCGACCGCGATGGGCAAGGCGTTGGAGCGCGCGTTGTGGCGGATGTACGCGCCGCACAAGGTCAAGCTCGCGGTATCGGGCTGCCCGCGCAACTGCGCCGAGGCCGGCATCAAGGATGTCGGCGTGATCGGCGTGGACTCCGGTTGGGAGATCTATGTCGCCGGCAACGGCGGTATCAAGACCGAGGTCGCGCAGTTCCTGGTCAAGGTCAAAACCGCCGAAGAGGTGCTGGAGTACGCCGGCGCCTTTCTGCAACTGTATCGGGAGGAGGGCTGGTATCTGGAGCGGACCGTGCATTACGTGCAGCGGGTCGGGCTCGATTACGTCAAGCGCAAAGTGGTGGAGGACGCCGCCAACCGCAAGGCGCTGTGGGAACGGCTGCAGTTCGCGCTCGCCGGCGAACCCGATCCCTGGCACGAGCCGGAGCGCGCCGGCGTCGATCTGAAGCAGTTTCGGCCATTGCAGGTCGAGCGAGTGTCGGCATGAACGCAGCCTTGCAACACTGGATCGACGTCTGCGCCGCCGACGAGGTGCCGCCGCTCGGGGCGCGGGTGATCGAGCGCGGCGCGCGGTGCGCGGCGATCGCGC
>DATLZG010000074.1:0-7488 GCA_035574095.1 Burkholderiaceae bacterium
TGCCGCTGGTATGGCGCGGCGAGCAGCTGATCTATGTCGCGGGACTCGGACCGGATGCGCGGCTGGTCGACGCCGGCGGCGCGCGCGTGCGGCTGGAATGGCGGCCCGACGCGCCGCTGCTCGGCGGCTGAAGCGGCGCGCGCCCCTATAATCCGCGCCTTTCGCGAATCGTCATGGCACTGATCGTTCACAAGTACGGCGGCACCTCGGTCGGCTCGGTCGAGCGGATCAAGAACGTCGCCCGCCGCATCGCCAAGTGGCAGCGCGCCGGTCATCAACTGGTGGTCGTCGTCTCCGCGATGAGCGGCGAAACGAACCGGCTGATCGCGCTCGCCAAGGAAGTTCAGCCCAACCCGGACCCGCGCGAGCTGGACGTGGTGGCCTCCACCGGCGAGCAGGTGACGATCGGCCTGGTGGCGATGGCGCTGAAGGAACTCGGACTGAAGGCGAAGAGCTACACCGGCCCGCAGGTCCACGTACTGACCGACAGCGCGTTCACGAAAGCGCGCATCCTGGAGATCGACGAGCGAAAGATCCGTGCCGATCTGAACGACGGCTACGTGGTCGTCGTCGCCGGTTTCCAGGGGGTCGACGAGTTCGGCAACATCACCACGCTTGGCCGCGGCGGTTCCGACACCTCGGCGGTGGCGCTGGCGGCCGCGCTGAAGGCCGACGAGTGCCTGATCTACACCGACGTCGACGGCGTGTACACGACCGATCCGCGCATCGTGCCCGAAGCGCGCCGCCTGCATACGGTGACGTTCGAAGAGATGCTGGAGATGGCCAGCCTCGGCTCCAAGGTGCTGCAGATCCGCTCGGTCGAGTTCGCCGGCAAGTACAACGTGCGGCTGCGCGTGCTGTCGAGCCTGACCGACCCGGACATGCCGCTCGCCGAGGAGGCGCACTCCGGCACCCTGATCACGTTCGAGGAAGACAGCGAAATGGAAAAGGCCGTCGTTTCCGGCATCGCGTTCTCGCGCGACGAAGCCAAGATCACGCTCACGCACGTGCCTGACCGGCCCGGCATCGCCTACCAGATTCTGGGCGCGATCGCGGACGCCAACATCGACGTCGACATGATCGTGCAGAACGTCAGTGTGGACGGCTACACCGACTTCTCGTTCACCGTCCACCGCAACGAGTACGCGAAGGCGATGGACGTGCTGAACAGCAAGGTCAAGGCGCACATCGGCGCGCGCGAGATCGTCGGCGATCCGCGCATCTGCAAGGTGTCGGTGGTCGGCATCGGAATGCGCTCGCACGTCGGCATCGCAAGCCTGATGTTCCGCACGCTGGCCGAAGAGGGCATCAACATCCAGATGATCACCACCAGCGAGATCAAGATCTCGGTCGTGGTCGACGACAAGTACATGGAACTCGCGGTGCGCGCGCTGCACAAGGCCTTCGGCCTGGAGCACGAGCCCGCGTAAGCGCGGCCGCGTTAAACTGCACGCCGCCCGCGACAGCGCCTGATCCGGAGACGTGGCCGAGAGGTCGAAGGCACTCCCCTGCTAAGGGAGCATACGGGCAAAAACCCGTATCGACGGTTCGAATCCGTCCGTCTCCGCCAACTTCAAGGCCGCGCGTCTTCAGTGCGACGCCGCGAGCCGATACCACGCTACGCCGCTGTCGTCGATCCGCTGCGTGACCTCGCCGCGCTGCAGGAGGTAGTTCAGACAGGCGACGCTTTCGCCGGTGGCCATGCTGAGCAAGGCGAAATTCGTCTCGCCGATCGGGCGGCCGAACAGCACGGCGAACACGTCGACGACGCGCTGCGGCTCGCGCAGCGCACGGCGCAGCTGCTGCAGCGCGCGTTCCTGGCCTTGCGCCAGCTCGTCCAGGCGCGCGTGCAGTCCGCGAAAGCAGGTGTTGTGCGACGGCAGTACCAGCACGTCGTCCGGCACCTCGCGCTTGAGCTTCGCCAGCGACGCCAGCCACTCCTGCATCGGATTCGCGTCGGGTTCCAGCGGATAAACGGACACGTTGGAGGAAATGCGCGGCAACACCTGGTCGCCGGAGATCAGCACCTTCAGGTCCGGACAGTACAGACAGGCGTGCTCGGGGGAGTGGCCGGTGCCGATCAGCACGCGCCAGCGATGCGCGCCGATCGTCAGCTCCTCGCCGTCGTGCAGCCGGCGAAAGCTGTCGGGCAGCGCATGGATGTGCTTGCCGAAATTGCCGAAGCGCGCGCGGTAGGTTTCGATCGCGGACTCGCTCCAGCCGGCGCGGCGGTAAAAATCCACCGCGTCGGGCGGCGCTTCGCGGCCGGTGTCGGACACCAGCACGCGGCAGTTCAGGTATTCCAGCCGCGTGATCCACAACCGGCACTTGAACTTGCGCGTCAGCCAGCCGGCCATGCCGATGTGGTCCGGATGCATGTGCGTGACGAACACGCGCGTCAGCGGGCGCTGGTCGGGCGCGCTGGCGAAGATCGCGCGCCATGCCGCCGCGGTCTCTTCGGTGCGCATCCCGGTGTCCACGACCGCCCAGCCATCGCCATCTTCGATCGCCCACACGTTGATGTGATCCAGCGCAAACGGCAACGGCAGGCGCAGCCAGCGCACGCCGGGAGCGACCTCCAGCGTTTGGCCGCTCGCCGGCGGCGTTGCGAACGGATAGACGAGCGGCGCGCTGCGCGGCTCACTGCTTGCCTCGATGCCGTCCGACATGTGCGACTCCGATCGGCGGTGGTGGATCACGGGGGGGACGGGTTGGGTCGTCGCGAGCGGCCCGCGGGGCGGCTGCATCTGTGCAACGCGGCCACCGCGCGGCTCGGTGCGGTGCGAGTTCGCGATTATCGGCGCGCGTTTGCGTCCGATCGGGTCGCTGCGGTCGGTCGTCGCGCCCGCTCAGCGGTCGCGGCGCTCGCTGCGCTGCCAACTCGGTAGCGTATAGCCGGTGGAAAGCGCCAGCGCGCGCAGCGCGGTGGCGGTCGTGCCGGCGGCGACGATGCCCGCCCACTCCGGAGCCCCGAGCTGACTGGCGGCGACCAGCACCCAGCCGCCGATGAACGAGCACACCGCGTACGGCCGATGGTCGCGAAACGCGCTCGGTATCTCGTTGCACACGATGTCGCGCAGCACGCCGCCGAACACCGCGGTGATCATGCCCATCAGCACGGCGACGATCGGCGGCAGCGTCGCGTCGAGCGCGATCTGCGTGCCGTTGGCCGTGAACAGCCCCAGTCCGAGCGCGTCGGGCCACTGGATCGCGCGCTCGGTCGGCTCCAGGTGGCGCGTGCGCATGAACAGCATGGCGCCGATCGCCAGTGCGATCAGCGCCCACAGCCAGGCGGAGTGCGCCACCCAGAAGAACGGACGTCGATCGAGCAGGATGTCGCGCAGCGTGCCGCCGCCGAAGGCGGTCAGTCCGGCGACGACGCACACCCCGACCGCGTCGAGATGCTTGCGCGCCGCCGCCAGGACGCCCGACAGCGCGAAGGCGACGATGGCGATCGCTTCGACGGCGAATTGCGCGCCGGACAGCGTCCACAGTGAAGTGCCGGGCATGGGGAATTCGAACGCAGGGGGCGCATTATCGCGGCAGTGCCCAAGATGCCGCCGGCGGCGTCGTCCCGCAACTGGCGTACCGGGCAACCGGAGACCACCGCTGTGCGCTCTGCGAGCGCGCACGACGGCGCTTGCCGTGCGAGCGGCTCCCGCTCAGTACGTCTCCAGGTGCAGTCGCCCGTCGCGTTTCAGCGCCGCGGCGACGGCCTCCCAGGACAGGCCCGCCTGCGACGCGATGTCGCGCAACGCGAGCAGCACGCCTTCTTCCATCGCCTTCAATCCGCACACGTAGAAGTACGTGTCGGGGTCGACCAACAGCGGCGCCAAGTCGGCGGCGCGCTCGCGCATCGCGTCCTGCACGTAGCGCTTCGGCTGCCCGGGCGTGCGCGAGAACGCGAAGTTGATGTCGATGAAGTCCTTCGGCAGCGTTTGCAGCGGGCCGAAGTAGGGCAGTTCTTCCTTTGTACGCGCGCCGAAGAACAGCATCAGCTTGCCCCCTTCGAACTTGCCCGATTTGCGCAGGCGGCGCCGCCACTCGGTCATCGCGCGCATCGGCGCGCTGCCCGTGCCGGTGCAGATCATCACGATGTTCGAACGCGGGTGGTTGGGCATCAGGAACGTGGTCCCGAACGGGCCGATGACCTTGACCTGATCGCCGACTTTCAGGTCGCACATGTAATTGGAGGCCACGCCGCGCACCGGGCGCCCCTGGTGATCCTGCAGCACGCGTTTGATAGTCAGCGCGACGTTGTTGTAGCCGGGACGCTCGCCGTTGCGCGGACTGGCCACCGAGTACTGGCGCGGATGATGCGGCCGCCCCTGTTCGTCGGTGCCGGGCGGAATGATGCCGATCGACTGCCCTTCGAGCACCGGAAAGGGTGTGGAGCCAAAATCGAGCACGATGTGATGGGTGTCGTACTCGCGCCCGACCTCGGTCACGCGCAGGTTGCCGGTCACCGTCGCGAGCACGAACTTCTCCGGCGCTTTCGGGCCGTACAGGTTCGTGTACGGGCGCGCGGCCGACCATGGCGGCACGGCCGCGTTGTAAGCGGAGCTGTCGAAAGCCGGCTCCGCCGAGGGTGCGGGCGCAGCCGCGACGGCAACCGGTTCGAGCGACGCCGCTGCGGCGGTCACGCCTGCGGCCTGCAACTGCTCCGGCGTCAGCTCCGGCGGCAGCGCGTCCCAGCCCAACTGCTCCTGCACCGTATACGGCCGCGCGCGCGGAACGAGACGCCAGTTGTCGATCGAGCCGGTCGGGCAGGGCGCGATACAGGCCATGCAGAAATTGCACTTCGCGGCGTCCACGACATAGTTGCGATCGTCGTGCGTGATCGCTTTCGACGGGCAGGTGGCCTCGCAGGTGTTGCAGCGAATGCAGATTTCCGGGTCGATCAGGTGCTGCTTCAGAAGCTCGGCGTCGGCCATGTCCATCGTCGTCGTCTCCCGCGGCCGGCGCATGCGGGCGTGTGGCCCGCATGCGTCGCTGCGCGCCGTCGTCTAGTTGAACCGCACGTACTCGAAGTCGATCGGCTGCCGATTGATGCCGACCACCGGCGGCGCGATCCAGTTGGCGAACTTGCCGGGCTCGGTCACGCGCCCCATCAGCGAGGCGACGAAGGCGCGGTCGGAGTCGGTCGGCAGCCAGTTGCCGACGTTGGCGTTCCATTCCTGATCGGACACGACGCGGCCGTCCGGGCTGACCTTCACCCCGGCCAGCGAGCCGATGCGGCGGTGGAATGCCTTGTGCGGGGCTTTCAGGCGGAACGGGATGCCGGCCTTCTCGATCACCTTGTTCCAGCGCTCGACACCGGCGATCGAGTCTTTGATGAAGTCGTCGCGCAGCACTTCGTTCAGGGCGTTGAGCATCGGCACTTCCTTCTCGACCAGGCGGCCATCCTGCACCGTCAGCACGCGGTACGTCATGCCGTGCAGTCTGTGATCGTCGGTGCGCTTGCCTTCCTCGAAGCGGCCCTTCAGTCCGGAGCTGTAGAACGTCGCCGCGTTGCTCGACTCGTCGGCGCCGAACAGGTCGATCGTCACGCTGAAATGGAAGTTCAGGTAGCGCTGGATCGTCGGCAGGTCGATCACGCCGGCGGCGCGCAGCTTGTCGGGCTCGTCGGTCTTCAACTGGTTCATCACCTGGCAGGTGCGCTGGATCACGCGCGACACGCCGGATTCGCCGACGAACATGTGATGCGCTTCTTCGGTCAGCATGAAGCGCGTGGTGCGCGCCAGCGGATCGAAGCCGGATTCGGCCAGCGCGCACAGCTGGAACTTGCCGTCGCGGTCGGTGAAGTACGTGAACATGAAGAACGACAGCCAGTCCGGCGTCCTCTCGTTGAACGCCTGCAGGATGCGCGGGTTGTCCGGATCGCCGCTGCGACGGGCGAGCAGCGCTTCACCTTCCTCGCGGCCGTCGCGCCCGAAGTACTTGTGCAGCAGGTACACCATGGCCCACAGATGGCGTCCTTCCTCGACGTTGACCTGGAACAAGTTGCGCAGGTCGTACAGGCTGGGTGCCGTCAGCCCGAGATGGCGTTGCTGCTCGACCGACGCCGGCTCGGTGTCGCCCTGCGTGACGATGATGCGGCGCAGGTTCGCACGATGCTCGCCGGGCACCTCCTGCCAGGCGTCTTCGCCCAGGTGATCGCCGAAGTGGATCTTGCGGCCGGGCTCGGGTGGATTGAGGAAGATGCCCCAGCGATACTCGGGCATGCGCACGAAGTCGAACTTCGCCCAGCCGTCCGGATCGACGCTGACGGCGGTGCGCAGGTACACCTGGTAGTCGTGCGCGCCTTCGGGGCCGACGTCGCGCCACCACTGCAGGTAGTTCGGTTGCCACTGCTCGAGCGCGCGCTGCAGCGCGCGGTCCTCGCTCAGATTGACGTTGTTGGGGATCTTCTCGCTGTAATTGATGCCGGACATGATCGCTTCCTCGAGTAAATATTGGCCGATGCGGTTCAGACGCGGTTGAAGTCGAAGGCGGCTTTCTCGCCTTTGCCGTAGACCTTGAGCGCTCCTTTGTCGCCGACCGCATTGGGGCGCTGGAAGATCCAGTTCTGCCACGCGCTCAGGCGGCCGAAGATGCGCGTCAGCATGTTTTCGCGGCCGTTGAAGCGCAGGTTGGCCTCCATGCCGGTCAGCGCGTCCGGCGACATCGCGGCGCGCTCTTCGATTGCCAGGCGCACCTCGTCGCTCCAGTCGATGTCGTCCGGCGCAGACGTGACGAGTCCGAGCGCGAGCGCCTGTTGCGCATCGAGCGGCCGGCCGATCGCGTCGCGCACGGCGGCGAGCGGCGCCGTCTCCTCGTAGAACCGGCGCGCCAGGCGCGACTGGCCGGTCACCAGCGGATAGGCGCCGAAGCTCGCCTCCGAGACCGCGATCTTCGGCGCGCGCTGCGGCTCGTCCGGCAGCGCCAGCATGTAGCTGCGGTCGCACGCGAGCGCGAGTTCCAGCAGCGTGCCGGCAAAGCAGGAGCCGGGCTCGATCAGCGCGAACAGCGAGCGCGACGACACGTCCAGGCGCGCCAGCGTGCGGCGCAGGAAACCGATGGTCTCGCGCACGAACCAGTGATTGCGATGCGCGGCCAGCGTCTGATCGAGCGCCAGCACCGCCGCGCCGTCGCCTTCGGTTTTCAGCAGCCAGGTGCCGATATCCAGTTCGTTGGTGCGCATCGATAGGATGGCGTCGTCCAACTCGCGCGCCATCGCCAGCGGGTACCAGTCCGCACCGGCGGCGACGATGGCGTCGATGGCGGTCGGCTGTTCGCCCGTCGGCCCCTTGACGACGAAGGTCGCCGTGCGGCGTGCGCGGTCGATTTCGACCGTGACGTGGCGGTAACGCAGCGCGTCGGGTTCGATCGTGCGCGCCAGCGGCGTCAACGTCACGCCTTTGGCGTCGCGCGGGCGATCGCTTTTCTCCGCCAGCGCCAGCGCGCGCTCGCGCACCCTTTGCGCGAACACGGCCGGCTTCGCGATGT
>DATLZG010000075.1:0-2100 GCA_035574095.1 Burkholderiaceae bacterium
GTCGTCTCCGCCTACGGGGTCGAGCACGCCGTCCTGCAGGCCGCGCGCGACCGCGGCATGAAGCTCATCGACGCTACCTGCCCGGTCGTGACCCGGGCCCACTCGCTCGCGTTCAAACTCGCCGAGGAAGGCTACCAGCTCATCGCGGTCGGCGACCACGGGCATCCCGAGATGGTGACCCTCAAAGAGGCGCTCGGCGACAAGGTCAAGGAGGTGCGCGTCACGTTGCGGTTGACCGATTCGCCCGCCTGCCTGGTGGTGGACCGCGATGCGATGAGCGCGCACCTGCAGCGGCTGCTGAAGGCGGCCGGCCAGAAAGTTCCAGCGACGCCGCCGATCCTGGAACTGAATCCGCAGCATCCGCTGGTGCAGCGGCTGAAGTTCGAGGAAGCGAAGCTCGCGGACTGGGCGCACCTGCTGTTCGAGCAGGCGCAGCTGGCCGAAGGCGGGGCGCTGGACGACCCGGCGGCGTTCGTGCGGCGGATGAACGAGCTGCTGCTGGATGCCGGCGCGAGGAAGTAACGCGCCCCGGGCCCGCCTGCGCGGCTTCGCGCCGGTGATCGACGCCGGCGTCGAGACGCTGATCCTGGGCAGTTTTCCGAGCGAGGCGTCGCTTGCCGCCGGCCAGTACTACGCGCACCCGCGCAACCAGTTCTGGCGAATCCTGGGCGCGGTGCTCGGCGAGCCGCTCGCCGAGCTGCCGTACGCGGCGCGGCTCGAGCGCGTGCTGGCGCACCGCATCGGCATCTGGGACGTGATCGACGCCTGCGAGCGCGAGGGCAGCGCCGACAGCGCGATCCGCAATGCACGCGCCAACGACTTCCGGCGGCTGCGCGCGCTGGCGCCCAAGCTCGGACGCGTCATCTTCAACGGCGGCCGGGCGGGTCGCTTCGAACCTCGCTTCCGGGCGGCCGGCTTCGTTACCCGGATCGTCCCGTCCAGCAGTCCCGCGCACGCGTCGCGCACGCTGGCGCAGAAAATCTCGCTCTGGCGGCGTGCCTTGGCCGACGGCCGGGAGACCGGGCACGGTAAGGTTCGGCGTTCAGCGAAGCGATAATCCGGTTCGACGGAGGTGGCGCGCATGCCGCGGGGCCGTCGCTGCGGCACAATGCGCATCCAATCGCACGGGCCGGGATGACTTCGGATCTGCGTACATTGCTCGGGGCCGCGGTGCAGCCGGGTACGACGGTCGTGTCGCGCCGTCCGGGTGCGCGCCGGCTGCTGGAAGACTGCTGGACGCCGATCCGCAACGCCGTCGAGCCGAAGTTCGCCGATATCCTGCTCGAAGCGCTCGGTCCGCTGGCGAAATCCGACGACGAGGACGAAGCCAAGCCGGCGAAACTGATCCTGTCGCGCGACAAGGCGTTCCTGCAGGCGTTCTCCGAGTCGTTGCAGGCGGAGTTCAAGCAGTTCATCGCCGAGTTCTGCGCCGGCGCGAGCGGCGAACGCAACGAAGGCAAGAAGTCGCTGAGCCTGGTCGAGTACGGCGAGATGGAGTTCTCCACGTTGATGGAGCGCGCCTCAGCGCGGCTGCGCAACGCCTGCGACGACGAATTCACCAGCGTCAAGCTGCGGCTCGCCAACCTGGTGCGTGAGCCCGAGATACGCGACGCCGAGAACCCCTTCCGGCCGGTGATCTTCTTCCGCGCCGTCTACCTCGGGCTCGAGCGCATCGGCTTGGCCAAGGCCGATCTGCTGCGCCTGACCAAGCGTTTCGATACCGCGCTGGTGGCGCCGGTGGCCGCGGCGTATGCGGCTGTGGACCGCTATCTGGCCAGCCAGGGCATCAGCGCCGAGGTGCTGACCACCGGGCGCGATACGGCCACCGGCATGCGCAACACGATGGCGGGTCCGTTCGGCCCCACGATCGGCGGCGGCACGGTGACCGCCGGCCCCGGCGGCACCGGCATGCGATTCGTTTCCGGCTTTTCGGCCGAGCAGATGCTGAATGCGCTGTATCAGCGCATGCAATTGGTCGCGCAGCCGGTGCCGTTCGGCATGCCGGTTGCCCCGCAGGCGCCAAGCGGCCGCTACGCGCCCGCGCCGACAGTTGGCGGGCCCGGCTTGGCGGCCGCGATTCCGGTCGGGGCGGCTCCGGTG
>DATLZG010000076.1:0-3732 GCA_035574095.1 Burkholderiaceae bacterium
CGCCGCGCGCGATCGAGGTTCGGGCCAAGCGCGCCGGCCCCAATGCGGTGCGTATCGAAGTGCGCGACAGCGGCCCCGGCGTGCCGGTGGAAGTACGCGACCGCCTGTTCCAGCCGATGGCGACCAGCAAACCGGAAGGCATGGGGCTGGGGCTGGCGATCGGGCGCACGATCGCCGAAAGGCACGGTGGTAGGCTTTGGCTCGACACGGAGTCGCACCAGACGACCTTCTGTCTCGAGCTGCCGATCGAACCGCTGCAATGAACACCGAGTCCACTGCGCCGGCGCTCGCCGGCTGCGCGGTCTACGTGGTCGAAGACGACCGCGGCGTACGCGAATCGCTGGAACTGCTGCTGCGGCTGCGCGGCTTCATCCCGAAGGGCTTCGCGAGCGGCGAGGAGTTTCTCGCTTACAGCGCGTTGCAGCGGCCCGCGTGCGCGCTGCTCGACGTGCGGCTGCCGGGCATCGACGGCCTGCAGCTACAGCGCGAACTGCGCGCGCGCCATCCCGGGCTGCCGACCATCGTGATCACCGCGCACGGCGACGTCAGCACGGCGCGCACCGCGCTGCGCGAGGGCGCGGTCGATTTCCTGGAGAAGCCGATCGACGAGAGCGACCTGCTGGATGCGGTGGCGACGGCGTTGGCCAGCGATCAGCGCGTGGTGCAGGAGGCGCGCGATCGCGAGGAACTCGCCGCGCGGCTGGAGCGGCTGACCGCGCGCGAGCGCGAAGTGTTCGAACGCATCACCAACGGCCAGCACAATCGCGAGATCGCCGAGGAGTTCGGCATCAGCCCGCGCACGGTCGAGGTGCACCGCGCGCGCATCATGGAGAAGCTGCGCGCGCGCCGCGTCGCCGATCTGTTCCGCTTGCGCTTCGACCTGGAGCGCACTCAGCAAAGCTGAAATCTGCCGCGCGCCTCGCGTCGTCACGCGGTCGCCGCGCTCAGCACATTTACGTACGCTGTTAGCCGAATTTCGCTGGCGGCGCGCGCTGGCTACGCTGCGCTCGAACTCGTTGTCCCCTCGCATTCGAATGCGAGTTTGCGCTGAGGGCAGGGGTTTCCGAGCGACGGCAGCAAGCGAGGTGGACTCTCCTCGCTTTCAAGCCCGCGGTCGCCTCACCGGCGCGCGGGCTTTTTCTTTGCATGCGTTACGACTTCCTTCCCTCCTGGCCGCTGCAGGGCACCGGCGCGCTGACGCTGGCGGTGCTGGCGCTGGCGGCGGCCATCGCGGGCGAACTGGTCGCGCGCCTGCGCGTACCGCGCCTGATCGGCTACACGATCGTCAGCGTGGTCTTTGCGGCCGCCTCGGCGGCGCTGGCGCGCGTCTCGCTGGCGCCGATCGAACGCGCAGTCTCCGACCTGGTGCTTGGGATCTGCGCGGCGATCATCCTGTTCGATGTCGGCCAGCGCGTGTCCTGGGGCTGGCTGCGCCGCAATCCGGCGCTGGCCGCCACCAGCGTACTGGAGGCGGCGCTGACCTTCATCGCAGTGTTCGCCGTCATGCGCGTGGGGGCGTTCTCGCCGCTGGCGGCGGCGCTGATCGCGGCGATCGCGATCGCCACCTCGCCGGCGGTCGTGCTCGCGGTCGTGCGCGAGTCGCGCGCGCAGGGACAGGTGACCGAACGCACGCTGCTGCTGACGGCGCTGAACAGCATCTACGCGGTGCTCGTCGCCACGCTGCTGCTCGGCTGGGTGCAGGTCGATGCGCACGCCGCCGAGTTCGCCTGGGGCGACCTGGGCCGTTGGGTGCTGCCGCCGCTGTATTGGGTCTTCGGGTCGCTGGCGCTGGCCGCCGTGGCCGCACGGCTGCTGCTGCGTGCGCTGGCCGTGGTGCGCGCCGAGCGCGGCACGCAAATCGTAGTCGTGCTGGCGTTCATCGCGATCGTGTTCGCCGCGGCGCAGGCGTTGCGGCTGTCGCCGCTGCTGGCCTTGCTCACCTGCGGCGCGTTCGCGCGCGCGCTCGATCGCGAGCGCCGGCTGCTCGGCCCCGAACTCGGGCTGCCGGCGGCGATCGCGCTGGTGCTGTTCTTCGCGCTGTCGCTGGCGACCGTCGATATCGACCTCGGCTTCGCGGTCTGGCTGCCGGCGCTCGCCCTGGTCGCCGTGCGCGCGCTGTGCAAAGTGGCGGCGAGCGCGCTGCTGGCGCGCGCGGCGGGGCTGCCCTGGCGCAAGGGATTGCTGGTCGGCGCCGGCCTGCTGCCGATGTCCGCGGTGGCGCTGCTGCTGACGCGCGACGTCGCTGCCGTCAATCCGGCGCTCGCCGCGCAGGTCGGCGGCGTGGTCGCGATTGGCGTCGTGCTGATGCAGATCGGCGGCGCGTGGCTGTTCGCCCGGGCGCTGGCGCGCGCCGGCGAAGCGCGGGAGACGTGACGACATGTCGGCCGCCAACCCGCCCGAACGCGCGCCGATCGCGCATCCGCGTTGATCGGCGCGCGGCCGCGTCAGGGATTTTCGCTCGATGGACAACCCGCTGAACTTCAAGCCCTCCGCCCCGCTGACGATGGGGGTCGAGCTCGAGCTGCAGATCATCGACCGCCGCACCGGCGACCTGACGCGCGGCGCGTCGGACCTGATCCACCTGATCGAGCGCAAGCCGTTTCCGGGCGACATCAAGCCCGAGATCACCGAAAGCATGGTCGAGATCAGCACGGCGGTGCACACGGAGTTCGGCGCGCTGCGCAGCCAATTGCTGGCGATGCGCGACGCGCTGGTCGCCGCCGCCGACAGGCTCGATCTGCGGTTGGCCGGCGGCGGCGCGCATCCGTTCCAGCGCTGGAGCGAGCGGCAGATCTTCGATCGCCCGCGCTTCCGCCACGTCGCCGGCCTGTACGGCTACCTCGCCAAGCAGTTCACCGTGTTCGGCCAGCACGTGCACATCGGCTGCGCCGACGGCACGATCGCGATGCGGCTGCTGCACGCGCTGGCCCGCTACGTGCCGCAGTTCATCGCGCTCGCCGCCTGCAGCCCCTACTACCAGGGCGTCGATACGGCGTTCGACTGCTCGCGGCTGAACACCGTGTTCGCGTTCCCGCTGTCGGGTCGCGCGCCTTTCGTCACCGACTGGCCCGCGTTCGAGAACTATTTCGGCAAGATGCGCGCGCTCGGCGTGGTCGAAAGCATGAAGGATTTCTACTGGGACATCCGGCCCAAGCCCGAGTACGGAACCATCGAGGTGCGCGTGTTCGACACGCCGCTGACGGTCGATCGCGCGGCCGAGCTGGCCGCCTACGTGCAGGCGGTGTGCGCCTGGCTGATCGACCTCGAAGCGCAGCCGGCGAGCGAGGACATCTATCTCACCTACAGCTACAACCGTTTCCAGGCGTGCCGCTTCGGCCTCGAAGGACAGGTGATCGACGCGGTGAGCGGCGAGATCGTGCCGCTGCACCAGGACGTGCTGGCCACCGTCGCGCGGGTGCGGCCGTACGCGCAGCGGCTCGGCAGCGGCGCGGCGCTGGACGCGATCGAAGCCCTGGTGCGCGCGAGCGGCAATCACGCGCGCCGCCAACGCGAGACCTACCAGCGCACGCAGCGGCTCGCCGACGTCGTGATGGACGGCGCCGCGCTGTGGGCGGGGCACGCGCAGTGAGCGAAAGCGAATGCCGGCGCGGATGTTCGCGGTTGGGCGCGGATGGAACCCGCTCGATCCGCGTCAATTCGCGTCCGCGACCCCGTGCGCCCGCAGCATGGCCAGCACCTCGTCGTGCAGCGGCCCGGCGGTGGCGATCGCGC